>CANGRP010000255.1 GCA_947456005.1 Caulobacteraceae bacterium | reverse complement strand
TGCGTCGGGGCCAGATGGACAATTGAGTCCCTCCGAAGAGAGGGGCGGCCAGCGTCGATCCCGGATCAAAGGCACAATACGAGAATGTTCCTATTTTGTTCTTTACCAGATGCGGGCGCCATGCGAGCTTCCTCGTCCGAGACCCAGGAAGGAGAGGAGCCATGGCGCAGACGCAGAGACAGACGGACAGCCCTGAGGGGGAGCCCATAGGGGACTTCATGGCCCGAAGGATGCGGGAGGTCACAGGGTTTCGGGGCGGGTTTCGTGACATGGCCCCTCTCCTTGTAAGGGCCTTGATCCCGGGCCCAGCGGGTGCCCTGGCCGGAGCCGTACTCAGCGCGCGCCGACGTGCGGAAGCGACGCGGGATCGATCCCGCGTGCAGGAGGCCCCAGCTGTCCGAGGACCTGCTGGGCCGGTCGCTCCAGTCCGGTCCGTTACGAGGGTTGCGCCTGCGTCTGGGGTCACGCCGACGACCACCACAAACGCAGCCGCGGACCGGATTGAGGCCTGGCTTGACCAGAGCCGGGAAGCCAAGTCGATCGCAGGTTACCTTGTCAGACGAGGCGCTCTGGCGCCGGGGGTCGCACGCGGGGCCTCGCGATTTGTCGGGGATGCGATCGACGGGGCCGTGTTCGGCGCCCGTTTGCTGAATCCCATCGACCTCTCTCTTCACCCGGACGGTGAAGCCGCATGGAATGATGTCCTGCGGGTCGCAGGCGCAGGCGTCGGGCTCGCCAAGGACGCCGCCTCCGACCCGTCAGCGACATGGTCGCGTTTGAAGACAGAACTGCGGGACTGGGGTGACGACCTTGCAGTGAAAGTCTTGCCGGAAGCGACGCCAGTCGCGGAGACATTCAGAGGCGAGATGGACCGGCAGTTCGGTATTGGACTGAACCAGGGGGAACTGCTTTTCGACGCAGGCTCCGTCCTGGCGGGCGGAGTCGGCGCCAAGGGACTGTCCGGCATGGGCAAGTCGGCGCGTGGGCTCAAGACCGTCGAGCATTATGTGGCGCGGGGCGTACCCCCATCGACCGCAGCCTATTTCGTCCAACCTTACAAGGGGATGGGCCATCACTACCTGCCGAGGCGGACCCGCCTGCCGGAGTTGCTCGGCGGCGGCCCAATCCCTCCGGCGATCAGCGACAGTCCCTTCTTCCTCCTGAAGCCCGACGGCATACAGATAGGGGACATGTACGAACTGCACTATCGGGTCGATCCCAGCTACTACGGCGGAAGTGTCCCGCAGCGTTTCGGGAATGTCCGGAGCTGGAGCGGCAGGAAGCTCGGCTGGGAGAAGGAGGGCGCCCTCGGGCGTGTCTGGTACGGCGCTCCTGAACCCCTCAAGATTACGGCCGGAGGAACCCTCGCGACAGGCGTCGTAGGCCTGGGAGCCTGGGTAGATGAACACGATGGCGAGGAGAAAAGGCGATGATAATCAAGCCATGGGCGGAGTTCGACTCGACCCTTCCGAACGATCAGATCGACAGCGAGGATGAGATGGACATCCTCCAGTATCCGGGGAAGCTCCTCTCGGAGACCTTGGCCGAAATTCTCAAGGGGCTGGGATGCGAGGTCCTTGATTTGATCTGCCTTCACGAACGCGGATGGGAGCTGATCTTCAAGGGCGGACCGAAGGGCAGAACCCTGTTCCTCATCCGCGTCACCCAGATCGACAAGTACCTGATCGGCCTTCACCAGGCGCGATGGATCCGGACCACCTTCGCCCCGCGGCATCCGGACCTGCTCTCGATGTTGTCGAGAATTGCCGACGCCCTGGCGGCGGACGACCGGTTCATCGACGTGCGGTGGTTCGCCCCAGAGGAGATCCACAGCGGGATCCCCGGCGCCCTTCGCCCCATCGAGACCTGAGTCCCTGGCGCCCGGGCCTCGACAGAGGTTGACCTGACCCGGGGTTACCGGAGCAGTCTAGGCCGATGATCCAGTCCCTCGACCGTATCGCCATCATTGGGGCCGGCCTCTCGGGCCTGGCCTGCGCCCGCAGCCTCCACCGCGCAGGACGCACGGTTCAACTCTTTGACAAGGCCCGGGGGCCCGGCGGGCGGATGTCGACCCGACGGGTGGAGACGCCCATGGGAACTGTAGGTTTCGACCATGGCGCCCAGTACTTCACAGCCCGCGGAGATAGCTTCCGCGCTGAAGTCGCCCGCTGGGTGTCGGAAGGCCTCGCCGCGCCCTGGCCGGCGGCCGGTCCGGAGGCCTGGGTCGGGCTCCCGGGCATGAACGCCCCGGTGAAGGCCCTCGCTGAGGGCCATTCCGTGGCCTGGAACACGGTCGTGGAGGCCCTGACCCATGATGGAGAAGGCTGGCGACTGAAGACCCCGCAAGGTCTGTCGAGTCCGTACGAGGTTGTCGTCCTGGCCCTGCCGGCCGAGCAGGCCGCGGCCCTGCTCGCCCCCCATGACGAGGCCCTGACGGCGCGCGCCGCCGCCTCCCGCACTGCACCGTGCTGGACGGTCATGGCGGCGTTCGCGGAGCGTCTGCCCGTCGCCTCCGATACCCTGGAGGAAGACGGCATCCTCGGCTGGGCGGCGAGAAACAGCGCAAAGCCCGGTCGCGGAGGCCCGGAGGCCTGGGTGCTCCAAGCGAGTCCGGACTGGTCCCGCGCGCATCTCGAGGACCCTGCCGACGCCGTGGGCGATACTCTTCTGGCCGCGCTTGCGGCCCGCATCGGCGCGCCGCTCCCGGAGCCGGTCATCCGCCAGGTCCACCGGTGGCGCTACGCCCGGTCCGCCGCCGGATCCGAACAGGCCCTGTGGTCGGAAACGGCCCGGCTCGGCTGCTGCGGTGACTGGCTGGCCGGACCGCGGGTCGAGTGCGCCTGGGACTCAGGCGAGGCCCTGGCCCGGCAGATCATCAACGCGCGGGGGGAATGACAGGTCTGCCGGCCCTGGGTTAGGCTCTTCCCAATGACCCGCCCCCATCCAAGAGGGCGGACGGAGGAAGCCCATGAACGCCCCCGCCCTGACCAAGCACGTCCCCCTCCCGGAGGTCCGCCGCACCCGATACAGCGCCTTCGAGGTCACGCCGATCTCGCCGCACATCGGCGCCGAGATCCGGGGGGTGGACCTGTCCCGGCCGATGACGCCCGAGCTCCTGGCCGACATCCGCGCCGCCTGGGCGGACTGGCTGGTGCTGGTCTTCCGCGACCAGACCCTGGACCGCGGGGCGCACAAGGCCTTCAGCCGCAACTTCGGCCGCCTGCACGTGCATCCCATGCACCATGGCCGGCCGGACCAGGACCCCGAGATCCTCACCGTCAAGACCACCGCCCAGTCGCCCTTCACGGCAGGCGAGGCTTGGCACACGGACGTCAGCTGCGATCCCGTCCCGCCCCTGGCCTCCCTGCTCTACATCACCTAAACCCCGAAATGCGGCGGCGGCGACACCCTGTTCGCCAACATGTACATGGCCTTCGAGATGCTCTCGCCGGCCATGCAGGGCTTCCTTGAGGGGATGTGGGCGGTCCACGACGGCGCCCTGCCCTATGTCGGCAACTACAAGTCGACTCCCCCAGAGGGCGGCTATCCCCGCACCCGCCATCCCGTGGTGACCCTTCATCCGGATACGGGACGCAAGGTGCTCAACGTCAATTCAGGCTTCACGACGCACATCGAAGGCCTGCACCGCTGGGAGAGCCGCGCCCTGCTAGACATGTGCTTCGGCCTGCTGCAGCGCGAGCCCAAGCTGCACTGCC
>CANGRP010000254.1 GCA_947456005.1 Caulobacteraceae bacterium | reverse complement strand
TGGGCGCCGGGGGCGACGATCGCGGTGGGATGGATGTCGACGGTCATTGCGGAGTCTCCACCAGCATGGCGGCGAATTCCGCCTCGGCGGCGATCTTGTCGCCCACCATGGCGCGCCCTTCGAACTTGAAGAGTCCGCCCCGGGCCCTGGCGACCCGGCCGTTGAGTTTCAGGAGGTCGCCCGGGCGGACGGGATGCCGGAAACGGCAGTTGTCCACGGAGGCGAAAAGGATGGTCTTGCCACGGGGATCCACGTCCAGGGTCTTGGACATCAGGACGGCGCCGGTCTGGGCCATGGCCTCGACGATCAACACCCCGGGCATGACCGGATAGTCCGGGAAGTGGCCCTGGAAGAAGGCCTCATTGATGCTGACCGCCTTGATGCCGGTGATGGACTCGCCGGGGACATAGTCCTCCGCCCGGTCCACCAGCAGGAAGGGATAGCGATGGGGAATGCGGGCGAGGATCTCGCCGATCTCTATGCTCGTGGCGGCGACCGCGTCGGTCATGACTCCCCTCCTCTGCTGCGGACGCCTGCGGAGCGGGAGAGCCAGGCGACCTCCCGCAGCCAACGCTGGACCGGCTTGGCGGGAAAGCCTGCCCAGGTCTCGCCCGCCGGGACATTCTTCAGGACGCCGCCGGATGCGCCGATCCGGGCGCCGTCGCCAATGGTCAGGTGATCGGCGATTCCGGCCTGCCCGCCGAACTGGCAGCCATCGCCTATGGTGGCGCTGCCGGCGATGCCTGTCTGGGCGGCGATCACACAGTTGCGACCGATCCGCACGTTGTGGGCGATATGCACCAGGTTATCGAGCTTGGTGTTCTCGCCGATGACCGTATCCTCGAAAGCGCCCCGGTCGACCGTGCTGCCGGCGCCTATGGTCACGCCATCCTGCAGGATCACCCGCCCCAGCTGTGGGACGTCGATCAGACCGGTCGATCCCGCCGTGGCTCCGAATCCCGCCTCCCCGATCACGACGCCGGACAGGACCTTCACCCGGTCTCCGAGGAGGGCGAACCCGATCGAAACGTTGGACCCGATCCGGCAGTTCCGCCCGATCGCAACGCCGGGTCCGATCACCGTGTTGGGCCCGATCACGGATCCCGCTCCGATGGAAGCGCCGGGCCCCACAACGACGCCGGGGCCGAGGCGGACACCCGGCTCCAGCCGCGCTTCGGGCGAGACCGGTTCGGCGCCCAGGTGGCGCCGGGGCGCATGCAGGGCCTCCGCCGCAAGGGCGAAGGCTCCATGAGGATTGCGATGAACCAGGGGAGCGCAGCCCGCAGGAAGCTCGCCCGCCAGAGACTCCGGAACAAAGCAGGCGCTGGGCGGCTGGCGCTGGAGATCCTCCAGGAAGCTTCGGCCCGTGACGAAGACCACCGCCCCGGGCCCACCGCGCGAAGCGATGGCGACGCGGTCGAGGGCCATGCCCGCCTGGCCGTCCGGCGCACGGGCGCCGGTCAGCTGGCAGACGGCCTCAAGGGAGAGGGGACCGGTCGACTCAAAGAAGCGTGGATCAGGCATGGCCCCGCATCCTCCCCGACCCGCGACGGGGACGCCAGCCCCTACGGCCTCCGGGGGGGCTGGGCCGGGGCCGCAGCCGCCGGAGCCGGAGCCGCCTGGTCAAGACGCTCGCGGTCAAAGGCGAACTGGGTGATCTTGGCGTTCAGGCCGGTGACGACGGAGGTGGTGATGTCCATGGCGGGGTTCGCAAGGACGATGGAGTCCCTCTGCAGAAGAACGCTGCACTTGGCCTGCTGATAGGAGGCGCGGATGACGGGTTCGAGCTCCTGGCCAACCCTCCCAAGGGCTTTCTGCTGGGTGGCCTGCAACTCGCGCTCGCGCAGCTGGGCCTTGCGCTGCAGGGCGGCGGCGCGGACCTGAAGGGTGGCGTTCCTCTGATCGAACGTCCCCTGATCAAGGGTGGCCTTCTGCCCGTCCAGGGTCCTGGCTTCATTCTGGAGGGCGGTCTGCTCTGAGGTGAGCTCGGTCTGCACCTGCTGACTGATCTGCTGGAGTCGGGTCTGGACATACTTGCCGACAGTCGATGACCCGATTGCACCGTCAAGCGACAGGATGCAGAGGCCCGCCAGGGTCGGGCCATGGCTGATCGGAGGCAAGGCCGGCGGCGTCTGCGCCAGCGCCGGTGCTGAAGTGAGCAGAATGGCCGCGGTCGCGGCGAAGGAGGCGGTATTGTTCATCTTGGAGGTTCTCAGAATCTGGTGGTTTGGGAAAAGCGGAAGGTCTCGACCCGGTCATACTCTTCCCGCTGGAGGATATGGCTGAAGTCGAAGCGGATCGGTCCCATGGGTGAGCGCCAGAAGACGGACAGGCCTGCAGAGGCGCGCAGGGAGAGGTCGTCGAAAATGCCCGGAATGGGTTTGCCGTCGGACCCGGTCTTGATCTTGTCGTCCAGGATGCCGAGCGTCCCGACATCGGTGAAGATCGAGGCCCGGATGCCGTACTGCTGGGGAATGAAGGTCGGGACGGTGAGTTCCGCCGATCCGATGGCGAAGGCCTCTCCGCCCAGGGCGTCCGACCGGCCGAAGCTGATGTCGCGGGGACCGATGCCGGCGACCCGGAAGCCCCGGAAGCTGTTTCCGCCCTTGTAGAAGCGATCATTGATGCGGATGGCGTCATCGCCCCAGGCGCTGATGTAGCCGGAACTGCCGGACAGGCTCAGCACGAAGTCCTTGTTGAAACCGTAGTACCAACCCCCTTCAAGCTCCGAGCGCAGGTACTGCACGTCCCCGCCAAGACCCGCGAGATCCTGGGCCAGGCTGACGAAAAAGCCCCGCGTAGGCCGGACAGGGTCGTTCCGGCGATCGAAGGTCACCTGGTATCCCAGGAGAGAGGTCGCGTAGCGCCCGCGCTGGTCGCAGAGGGTCTGCGAGACCTGCTGCTGGGAAGGGTCGCAGAAGAGGTCCGGCACCTGGACGTCATCCTCGCGCAGAACGTAGCGCATGGTCATGAAGGCGTCGGCGGTCAGGGGGAAGCCGACCCGGAGGTTCGTGCCCAGTGAGGTCGTCTTGTAGGACGAGTACTCGGAAAGGTCGTAGACGAAGTAATAGAGGTCCACGCCGGCCCGCAGGTTGCGGTCGAGGAAACGGGGCTCCGTGAAGGAGAAATCCAGCTGCTGGCGGAAGGAGCCCCAGGATATCCTGGCCCGGGCGTCCTGCCCCCGGCCCCTGAAGTTCCTCTCGGTGATGCCGAGGTCGAGCATCAGCCTGTCGACCGATGAATAGCCGGCGCTGAAAGTCAGCTCGCCCGTGGGCTGCTCCTCGACCCTGACCAGGAGGTCCGTCCGGTCGGGGTTGGCGGTCGGCGTCTCCTCGATCGTCACTTCCTTGAAGAAGCCGAGGCCCTTCAGATTGTTCTCCGAACGGTCGACCAGGGCGCGGTTGTATGCGTCACCCTCCACCAGGTTCAGCTCCCGGCGGATCACATGGTCCAGGGTCTGGGTGTTGCCGACGATATCGATGCGGTTGACGTAGACCCGCGGACCCTCGTTGACCTGGAAGACCACGTTCACAGTCCGGGTTGCGGGATCCGCAACATAGCGTGGCCGGACGTCCACGGCGGCGAACCCGGCGGCGCCGGCGGCGAAGGTCAGGGCGTCGGTAGCGGACTCGATCCGCTCGTCCTCGTAGAGGTCCCCGCTGCGGATGGGCACGAGCTGGGTCAGGACGGCCGTGTCGAGCTTCTTGAGCTCGGTCTCGACCGAGATCTTC
>CANGRP010000253.1 GCA_947456005.1 Caulobacteraceae bacterium | reverse complement strand
GTCCCGGCCGGCCCCATGAAGGCGCGGCTGGCCCCGAAGGCCGCTGACAGGACCAGCAGCAGGGTCAGGCTGGCGAAGCCGAAGACGGCGGCGGCGACCAGGACCAGGGCGGTGGCGATCTCCGCGGCGTAGCAGAGCCGCAGAATCGTCTTGCGGTCGTATCGGTCCGCCGCCTCGCCAGCCGGGAGGGCGAGCAGGAAGACCGGGATGAAGGCGGCGAGGCCGATCATCCCCACGAAGAAGGCGGATTGGGCGACGTCCATGGTCTCCCGCGCCACGGCGTAGACCTGCCAGCCCAGAGCGACGCTCTGGATCTGCACGCCCAGGGTCGAGGCGACCCGGGACAGCCAGAACCGAAGGTAATCCGGGCGGCCCATCAGGGCCCTGAGGGTCGCGGCGTCGGCTTCGCGGGAGATTTCGGACTCGCTCATTGTCGCGGCAGCTTGGCCTGAAGCCCGGCGCACGGCAACGTGGCGCAGGTCCAGCACCCCTGCCGGGGCCCTTGAGGAGTCCTCCATGCCCGGATGGGTGATCGCGGTCCTGACCGAGGCCTCCGACGGGCCCGAGCTTCGCCGGCTGTTCTTCGCGGTGGGGTTTGCCGACCAGGGACAGGCGGAGTGGAAGGCGGTGGACGCCGCCGCGGCGGAGGCGCCCGTCGCGCCGGGGCCGCGCGGTGGTCTTGAGCCCGTACAGGCCCTCTCGTCCCTGACGGACATCGCCATGCGCCGGAAGGGGCTGTTGGCCGGCGAGGTGCGTCCGCTCGGGGAGGCCTGGCCGCGCAACTGGCTCTGATCGCGGTGTTGACGCGGCCGGCGACCGGCCCTAAACGCCCGGCCCTCGCGCCCGGGGGGGAAGTCTTGGCGGACATGAGTACGATCGAAGCCGTCATCCGCCCGGAGACGCCCGCAGATGGCCGGCGGATCGAGGCGCTTCTCGAACACGCCTTCGGCCCGGGCCGCTTCGTCAAGGTCTCTGAGCGGGTGCGCGAGTTCGCCCGGTTCCGCCCCGACCTGTCCTTTTGCGCCGAGGCGGAGGGAGAGGTCGTCGGCCTGGTCCGGCTTTGGGATATCCATATCGGCGAGACCCCCGCCCTCTTCCTTGGCCCCCTGGCGGTGCACTCGGGCCGCCGGCTCGACGGCCTGGGCGGGCGCCTGGTGGAGCATGCCGGCGCTGCGGCCGACGCCCGGGGGGAGGGGCCCATCCTGCTGGTGGGGGACCCGCCCTTCTGCGAGCGGTTTGGCTATGCGGCGGCGCCCGCCATGGGGGTGAAGCTTCCCGGCCCGGTGGATCCCCGGCGGGTCCTGGTCCGGGGCGCCTCGCAGCCGCTTTCGGGACCCGTTCGTCCCTGAGGCCGGCCCCGAGGTTGAGCCGGAGGGCGTGCGGGCCTACCTTCCGGGCATGTCCGAGACTCAGCACCCTTCCGGCCTGGACGGCGTGGCCGCCGCTGCGCGGCAGGCGCCCGGACGCGGCCTGCCGCCCGTCCACCTCTGGAATCCCGCCCACTGCGGCGACATCGACATCGTCATCAAGCGCAATGGCCAGTGGTTCCACGAAGGCACGCCCATCGGACGCGAGGCCCTGGTGCGCCTTTTCTCCACTGTCCTGAGGAGGGATCCGGACGGCTTCCACCTGGTGACGCCGGTGGAGAAGATGAAGATCACCGTCGAGGACGCCCCCTTCATCGCCGTCCGGGTCGACCGCGACGGCGAGGACCTGGTCTTCCTGACCAATGTCGGCGACGAGGTCCGGGCCGGTCCCGAGAACGCCCTGCGGGTGGAGACCGACCCGCACACCGGTGAGCCGCGGCCCTACCTGCACGTCCGGCGTGGACTTGAGGCCCTGGTGGCCCGTCCGGTCTTCTATGAACTGGTCGGGATGGCCGATGAGGTTGAAGGGCGGCTTGAGGTCCGGTCAGGCGGCGCAGCCTTCGACCTGGGCGCGTCCGGGGACGGGGCGGCGTGAGCCCTCAGCAGCTGGCGGCGCCGGGCGCCCGGCCGCTTCTTGCGGCGCGGCTGGTCGAGCGCCTGGATCCCCTGGCCGACCGGACCCTGGGCGAGATCAGTTCGGACTTCGACTTTGAACCGGACCCGTACTTTCCGCCGCTTGAGAGCCTCACCCCCGCCGCTGTCCTGGTGGGGCTGATCGAACGCTCGCACGGCTTCTCGGTCCTGCTCACGACCCGGCTCGACACCCTTCGCCGCCATGCCGGCCAGGTCGCCTTTCCAGGCGGCCGGTGCGATGCGGGCGAGACGCCCTGGCAGGCGGCCCTGCGCGAGGCCGAGGAGGAGGTGGGACTGGCCTCGGGCTTCGTCTCACCGGTCGGGCTTTCGACCCCCTATCGAACGGGGACAGGATACCTTGTCACTCCAGTGGTGGCCTTCATCGAGGATGGCTTCAGCCTCCAGCCCAATCCCGACGAGGTGGCGGACATCTTCGAGACGCCCTTCGGTTTTCTGATGGACGGGGCCAACCACGAGACGCACGAGCGCCAGCTACCGGACGGCGGCAAGCGCCGGTTCTACGCCATGACCCATGATGACCGGTTCATCTGGGGGGCCACGGCGGGGATGCTGAGGGTCCTGTCCCACCGCCTGTTCGGGGCGCCGGCATGAGCGGGGCGGGGCCGGACTTCGTTCTTGAAGGTGCGGCCTGGCTGGAGGATCCCGCCGCGGCCGCGGTGCTCGACGCCCTGGAGGCGGCGGGGGGGCCGGACTGCACCCGGTTCGTCGGCGGCTGCGTCCGCAATGCGGTCATGGGCCGCGCCGTCGCCGACATAGACCTGTCCACGCGGCTGGAGCCTTCGGCGGTGGTTGCGGCCCTGGAGGCCGCTGGCCTGAAGGCCGTCCCCACCGGACTGGACCATGGCACCGTCACCGCAGTCAGCGGCGGGCGCGGCTTCGAGATCACCACCCTGCGGCGGGACGTGGAAACCGACGGCCGCCGCGCCGTCGTGGCCTTCACGTCCGACTGGGCCGAAGACGCGGCTCGCCGGGACTTCACCCTCAACGCTCTCTACGCTGACCGGACGGGCCGGGTCTTCGATCCCACCGGCCTTGGCCTTGCGGCGGCCCGGGAGGGCAGGATCGTCTTTGTCGGCGAGGCGGACCGCCGGATCGCTGAGGACCACCTGCGCATCCTCCGCTACTTCCGCTTCCTGGCCCGCTATGGGCGGGGCGAGCCGGATCCCGCCGCCACGGCCGCCTGCGCCGCCCAGGCCGGCAGCCTCGTCACCCTGCCCGCCGAGCGGATCCTGAAGGAACTCCTCTCCCTGCTCGGCGCAGCCGATCCCAGGCCCTCCGTCCGCCTGATGGCGGCGACAGGCGTCCTGCCGCGCCTCCTGCCGCACGCCGGCGACCTCTCGCGTTTCGAGGGACTGTGCGAGGTCGAGGCCCTGGAGGGCTCTGGTCCCGATCCCCTCCTGAGGCTGGGCGCCCTGTTCCCGGAGACCCCTGCAGAGGTCGCGAGGGAGGCGGAGCGCCTCCGGCTCTCAGGGGCGCAGAGGGACAGGCTGATCGCGGCTGCGGGACGCGAGCCCCGCCTCATCCCCTGGATGTCCCCCCCGGCCCTGCGCCGCGCCCTTCACCTGTTGGGGGCCGGGGCCACGCAGGATCGCCTGCGGCAGGCCTGGGCCCGCGCGCCGCACGGGGCGTCGGCGGGGGACTGGCGGGCGCTGGTGGCCGAGGCCCGCGCCTGGACGCCGCGAACCCTGGGGGTCTCGGGCGCGGATGTTGTCGCAGCCGGCGC
>CANGRP010000252.1 GCA_947456005.1 Caulobacteraceae bacterium | reverse complement strand
GCCGAACTCGCCGTTGAATGGGGTCTGGCCCCCAATGAGTATCAGGTGATCCTGGACCGGCTGGGGCGCGAGCCCAACCTGGTCGAGCTGGGCGTGTTCTCGGTCATGTGGTCCGAGCACTGCTCGTACAAGTCCTCCAAGATCCACCTCGGCAAGTTCCCGACCAAGGGCCCCCGCGTGATCTGCGGACCCGGCGAGAACGCGGGCGTCATCGACATCGACGACGGCGATGCCTGCATCTTCAAGATGGAGAGCCACAACCACCCCAGCTTCATCGAGCCCTATCAGGGCGCGGCGACCGGTGTTGGCGGCATCATGCGCGACGTCTTCACCATGGGCGCCCGGCCCATCGCCCTGCTCAACGCCCTGCGCTTCGGGGACCCCTCCCACCCCCGCACCCGGCGCCTCCTGTCCGGCGTGGTCTCGGGCATCGGCGGCTACGGCAACTGCGTCGGCGTGCCCACGATCGCCGGCGAGACCAACTTCCACCGCGGATACGACGGCAACATCCTGGTGAACGCCATGTGCGTGGGCCTCGCGGACGCCGACGCCATCTTCTACTCGGCCGCCCCTGCCGCCGGCCTGCCCGTGGTCTATTTCGGGTCCAAGACCGGCCGTGACGGCATCCATGGCGCCACCATGGCCTCCGCCGAGTTCGACGAGGCCTCGGAAGAGAAGCGCCCCACTGTCCAGGTCGGCGACCCCTTCGCCGAGAAGCTGCTGATCGAGGCGACCCTCGAGCTGATGGCCTCCGGCGCCGTGGCCGCCATCCAGGACATGGGCGCGGCGGGCCTGACCTCATCCTCGGTCGAGATGGCCGGCAAGGGCGGCGTCGGCATCGAACTGGACCTGGACAAGGTGCCCCAGCGCGAGACCGGCATGAGCGCCTACGAAATGATGCTCTCCGAGAGCCAGGAGCGCATGCTGGCCATCCTCAAGCCCGGCCGCGAGGCCGACGGTCGCCGGATCTTCGAGAAGTGGGGCCTGGACGCCGCCGTCATCGGCCAGACCACGGACACCGGCCGGATCGTGCTGCGCCACCAGGGCGAGGTGGTCTGCGACCTGCCCCTGGGCCCCCTTTCGGACGACGCGCCCCTCTACGACCGCCCCTGGACCCAGCCGGTCCTCCAGCCGCGAGTCGAAGCCGCCAGTGTCCCCACGCCGCCGGACTTCGCCGCGGCGGTGCTCAAGCTGATGTCGGCTCCGGACATGGCCTCCAAGCGCTGGCTCTGGGAGCAGTACGACCGGCATGTCATGGCCGACACCCTGGAGGACAGCGCCACGGGCGCCGACGCCGGCGTGGTGCGTGTCCACGGGACGCGCAAGGCCATCGCCGCGACGTCGGACTGCACCCCCCGCTACGTCCAGGCCGACGCCTACGAGGGGGGCAAGCAGGCCGTGGCGGAGTCCTGGCGCAACCTGACGGCGGTGGGCGCGGACCCGATCGCCATCACCGACAACCTCAACTTCGGCAATCCGGAGCGGCCCGAGATCATGGGCCAGATCGTCCGGGCCATCGACGGCATGGCCGAGGCCTGCCGGGTCCTCGACTTCCCCGTCGTGAGCGGCAATGTCAGCCTCTACAACGAGACCAGCGGCGCGGCGATCCCGCCCACGCCGACGGTCGGCGGGGTCGGCCTGATCCCCGACTATGGCCAGCGGGCCGACTTCGCCGGGCTGGAGGCGGGCATGAGCCTGGTTCTGATCGGCGAGACCCGCGGCGAGCTCGGCGCGTCGATGTACCTTCGCGAGGTCCTGGGCCGGGAGGATGGCGCGCCGCCGCCGGTGGACCTGGCCGTCGAGCGCCGCAACGGCGACCTGGTGCGCCAGCTCATCCGGACAGGCCTGACCCGCGTGGTCCACGACCTCTCTGACGGCGGCCTCTTGGGGGCGGCGGCCGAGATGGCCCTGGCCTCCGGCGTGGGGGTCACCCTGTCACCGGACGACGCCCTGCCGGCCCAGGCCTGGCTGTTCGGCGAGGACCAGGGGCGCTACCTGGTGGGCTGTGCGGACCCCGGCCCCGTGCTGTCCGCCGCCGCCTCAGCCGGCGTACCGGCCCGGGTGGTAGGCGCCGCCGGCGGCGTCGACATGTCCTGTAAGGGGGTCTTCACCCTCACCCTCGACGCCCTGAAGGCCAGTCACGAAGGGTGGCTTCCCGGCTACATGGCCTGAGGCTCAGCCCGCCGCCTGCAGGCCCCGGTCCAGGAGATCCAGGGCGGCGGCGGCGAAGGCCTCCATGTTGGCGCGGCGGTCGCTGCTGTCCGTCTCCACGGTGATGACCGCCTCGACGGGTCCGGAGATGGCCACGCAGGTGTGACCCGCCGCATCACCGTAGCCGTTCCCCGTCGGTCCCGCCGCACCGGTCTCTGACACACCCCAGCTGGCGCCGAACTGCTCCCGGATCGAGCGAGCGAGCAGCTGGGCGTAGGGCTCGCTGGACGAGCGCATGCCGGCCGTCGCCTCCCGCGGGATGTCCAGCAGGGCGAAGCGGGCCTTGGCGGTGTAGATGACCCCGCCGCCCAGATAGTAGGCCGAGGCGCCGCCCACGCCCAGCAGGGCGGCCGAGATCAGCCCCCCGGACGAGCTTTCGGCGACCGCGACCGTCTCGCCCCGCGCCTTCAGGCGTTCGGCGATGACGTCGGCGAGGGAGTCGAGAATGGCGGACATGGGGCGCTTCCTTCAGCATAGCGGGGCTGGCCACGCCCAGCCTGTCAGGGGCATGATGCCCCGGAAAGTCCGAGAGACAAACACAGGGGGAGGCCCAGAGCCATGACAGCGACGCATGCAACCGGATTTGACCTGTCGCGCCTGGAGCGCATCGGCGAGCATCTTGAGCGTAACTATATCGGCCCGCAGAAGATCGCCGGGTGCCAGGTCGCCGTCGCCCGCCGGGGCGTCCCGGCCTATTCCGGAAGCTTCGGCAGCATGGACCTCGAGCGCGGCAAGGCCATGCGCGACGACGCCATCTTCCGTATCTATTCGATGACCAAGCCGATCACCTCGGTGGCCCTGATGATGTTGTACGAGCGGGGCTACTTCCAGCTGAACGATCCGGTCAGCCGCTACGTCCCCTCCTGGAAGAACCACCGGGTCTGGGTGTCCGGTGAGGGCGAGGACATGGTCACCGAACGGCCGCACCGGCCGGCCTCCTTCCGGGATGTCCTGGCGCACACAGCCGGCCTGACCTATGGCGGCGGGCTCCCGGGTGTCGGGATCCAGCACCCCATCGACAAGACCTACCGCGCGCTCAAGATCCGCTCGTCCGACTCGGCGGACAGCATGGTCGAGTTCATGGACAAGCTGGCCCAGGTGCCCCTGCGCTACCACCCCGGCGAGCGCTGGATGTACTCCCTGGCCACCGACGTCTGCGGCGCCCTGGTCGAGATCATCTCGGGCCGTCCCTTCGCCGACTTTCTGCGCGAAGAGATCTTCGAGCCGCTCGGCATGGTCGACACCGCCTTCCACGTCGCCCCCGACAAGGTCGACCGCTTCTGCGCCAACTACCAGCGGGGGCCGGACAAGGCGCTGAAGCTCATCGACGATCCGGAGACCAGCCACTTCACTCGCGATCCCGCCTTCAAGTCGGGCGGCGGGGGTCTGACCGGCACGACGGCCGACTACATGCGATTCTGCGAGATGTTGCGCCGGGGCGGCGAGCTGGACGGCGTGCGCATACTGGGGCCGCGAACCCTGGAGATGATGCATATGAACCACCTGCCGGGCGGCAAGGACCTGACCCAGCTGGCGATCGGAACCTTCTCAG
>CANGRP010000251.1 GCA_947456005.1 Caulobacteraceae bacterium | reverse complement strand
CTTGGAGGCCTTGGTCCAGGGATGATCTGGCACGGCGAAAATCAGAGAAACCGGCGCTTTGGCGTTCAGGTGCCGCTCCATCACCCGTCTCTGAAAGGGCTGGCTGATCGAGTTGGTGGTCACGAAACCCATCCGCCGGGTCTTGGACTTCTTTCGGCCAAGGATTTCCGCCGCCCGATCCCACCAGTACATCACGAAGTCAGCGCTATCGTTCATGTCCTTGTGCGCCTTCCAGAGCGCCTCGGCGTAGCCGGGCTCCATGCGGGAGCGCAGGTCCTTGCCGCCGATGAAGGGCGGGTTACCGACGATGAACTCCGCCTCCGGCCAGTCCGGACGTCTCGGATTAGGATAGGTCTCGACCCGCTTGCCATCCTTTTCGACCACGCTGGGCAGGGGATAACCGTCCCAGGTCAGCACGGCGTCATAGCCGGCATGGTTGCCGAAATTGATGTTCTTGAAGGCCTTCAGGATCGGCTCGGCGGGGTGGCTCTCGTGGTTGCGATAGTGCCACTGCAGATAGCCGATCCAGATGACCAGCTCGGCGATGGCTGCCGCGCGGGGGTTGAGTTCCAGGCCCAGGAACTGGTGCGGATCCACACTCTCGCCGGCGATGGCCAGGCTGGCCTGGCGGTCACCCAGGGCCGAGAGGGTCTGAATGACTTCGCCCTCCAGCTTTTTCATCAGCTCCAGCGTCACATAGAGGAAGTTGCCGGTGCCGCAGGCTGGGTCCAGAACGCGGGTGGTGCAGAGCTGGTGGTGGAAGGCGCGGACGATCTCGACAGCGTCGGCGTCCTTGGCGGCATCCTTCGCGGCTTGCGCCTTGGTGAGGGCGGCTTCCCAATCGGCGCGTAACGGCTCCATCACCGTGACGTCAACCAGCCGCTGGACATAGGAACGTGGGGTATAGTGGGCGCCGAGCCGCTTGCGCTCTTCCTTGTCCAGCGCCTGCTCCAGCAGGGCGCCGAAGATGGCGGGATCAACCTGGGTCCAGTCGGCGCTGGCGGCGGCCAGGAGTTCGCTGATCTCCGCCTGCCCCAGCTCAAAGACCATGGTGTCGCTGAACAGGCCTCCGTTGAAGTGTCGGACCCGGGCGTCGATAATCGCCGAGAACTCCGCACCGGTGTCCATGTCCTTCCAGAGCTGTTTGAGGCGGTGCGGGAAGTGCCTGGGATCGGCGACCGACTTTTCCAGGAGCTGGCGGAAGCTGCCCCTGGGCAGCAAGTCGGTGTCCTCCGCGAACATCGTGAACAGGCAGCGCATCAGGAAGTGCGCGACATGCTCGGCGTTGGCGCCGTTGTCCTCCAGCCGCTTGCTGACGGCGGCGAGGCGGGCGGCGATCTCGCGGGTGACCCGGGCCGACTGTTTGGTCGGATCAAGGCTGTGCGGGTCAATCCAGATGGTCTTGAGGAGGCCGCGCACCTCCTCCTTACGCAGGTCCTCCAGATAGATCCGGTAGCCCTTACGGTCGGGAAACTGGCCGTAGGCGCGGCCGGTGCCGGTAAAGTCGGCATAAAGCTCGAAGCAGTGGCCGACATCGCAGGTGAGGATGAAGGGGGGCGCTGCGTGGTCGGCATCGAGGAGGAAGACATAGCCTTCGGCCTGTTTGCGCGCGTTCTGCATCATCACGTCCCAGCGTGGCGAAGCGCTGCGACGGCCGAGCTGTTCGGGTTCGTCGGGCAACATGCTCAGCTGGCCCGGCAGGGCGTTCTTGGCGCCGGGCAGGCGGGATTGCTTGGCCTCCAGAATGAAGGCGTCCCGCTTGTAGAGGTCGATACGCTTCGGTGCGGTCAGGGCGTCGCTGGCGCGGGGGCGAACGGCGCGCTCAAAGACGTAGTTATTGTTCCGGACGTCAGCGCCGGCCGGGTCGGGTGAAGGGACGCCAATGAGCGCACAGAGTTCCGTGAGGAACATGGCGTAGTTCGCCCGCTCGGCGCCGCCTTCGAGTTTGGACCACCGTCGAATGAACGCCTCGACATCCACGCTGCTCCGCCCCCCGCCCCGCAACTCACCGCGAACAAATTAGACGCTATGGGAGAGGGCGCAAGGATCGCCACCGCGCAAGTGTTTGGTGGACATCCGATGATTTCTCTCCTGGTAGCAGCCGCGCTGACCTGTGCAACCGAGGCCGCTGCGGTGATCGCCCGCCTCGCCTGACCGATCGCGCTCCGGCAACGAACGGGCCCGGCGCCCCACGGCTCCGGGCCCACGTCGTCAGAAGTTCAGGCGCGCGGTCACGCCGTAGTAGCGATCCGCCTCACGCGGGATCAGGTAGCGAAAGCTGCCGCCCGGTCCGCCGCTGGTGATCGCCGAGGCAAAGCTTTCGTCGAGGAGATTCTTCACCTGAGCGGTGATCTGGTAGCGGTCCTCACGGTCGGCGATGCCCACGGAAAGGTCCACCAGCCCATAGCCGCCGATGGTCGTGACGTTGCGCACAGCCGCGTTGGCGTCGAACTGGCTGAGCTGCTTCGACTGGAACGACCCCTGCGCACCCAGGATGACGTCCACCGGGCCCACGTCTCGAATGCGGTAGTCGATCGCCACCGAACCCTTCCACCTGGGCGCATAGGCCAGCGTCGTCCCGGACGGGATCACGCCCGTGATGACGCCGTTGGTGGGCAGCTTGAACTGATCGACCTTGGCGTCGGTGTAGGCGAGGCCGCCCGACACATTCAGATCGGCCATGGGACGGAACAGGAAGTCGAGTTCGCCGCCGCGGGTCGAGATCGTGCCTGCATTCGTGAAGCGCGTCACCACGACGCCCGCCACCAGGTCGGGGTTGTTGGCCTGGAAGTTGTCGTAGGTCGCGTAGTAGGCGGCGAGGTTGAGGATCAACCGGCCGTCGAGCAGGGTGTTCTTCAGACCCACTTCGAAGCTGTCGGCCGTCTCCGCCTCGATGACGTTGGTGCCGGTGGCCGTCAGGTTGAAGAAGACGTTGTAGGCCGGACCCTTGTAACCCCGCGAATAGGTCGCGTAGGCGGTCGAGTCGTCACTCAGGTCGAACTGAGCCCCGGCCTTGCCCGACAGGTTGTCGTTAGACGTACTGGCGGTGAAAGGGCCGAAGCTGGGCTGGATGCCAGGGCCGGTGAGGGGCGACACGCGCTGGTGATTGACCGACAGCTCGTCCGAGGTGAAGCGCAGGCCTGCGATCAGCCGGAACCGGTCGGTGAGGTTGGCTTCGCCCTGGCCGAACAGCGCGTAGTTCGTGAACACCGAGCCAAACGTGGCTGTGCCCGAAGGGCGGGTGATCACCGTTCCCGGCGCCGTGCAGGGCGTCAGCACCGTCGGCGCGGGCGCAAGCGTGCAAACGATGTTGTTGCGCGTGAAGGTCCGGTCCGTTTCGGCGCGCGAGTAATAGGCGCCCACCACGTAGGTCAGGAGCTGATCGGCCGGCGAGGTCAGACGCAGTTCCTGTGTGACGGTGTTGCTGGTCTGCGGCCCCACGTCATGGAGCTGATTGAAACCCACATAGGCCTGGGGCAGCCAGTCGCCGTCACGGATTTCGGTGTTGTCGTATTGGCGATACGAGCCGATGTAGGTGACGATGTTGCCGCCGACGCTCCAGTCGGCCTGCAGTGAAACGCCGCCGCTCTCCTCCTTGGTGCTGGTGATAAGATCCTGCGAAACATGCCGGGTGCGGTCGCCGCGCGGCGTGGGAAGGACCGTCGCCGTCAGGTTGGTGGGTGTCGTGCCGATCAGTTCGGCGCAGCAGTCATCGTCGGCTTCGCGGTAGTCTGCGATCAGGGTGAGCGAGAGATTTTCGGTGGGGTCGG
>CANGRP010000250.1 GCA_947456005.1 Caulobacteraceae bacterium | reverse complement strand
GGACTTCCACATCGGCCTGCCCGCCAGCGAGGACGAACGCGTCGCCGAGCTGATCCCGCCCCCCCGCGGCGGGGCCATCGAGGACGGGACCATGTCCGAGCTCACCGCCAACATGGCCACCAATCCCGGCATCGATGTCCGCGAGACCCGCACCCGCGCCTGGCGGGCCGCCGAGATCCCCGCCGCTGGCGGCCACGGCAACGCCCGCGCCATCGCCCGGGTCCATTCCATCCTCGCCAATGGCGGGGAGGTCGACGGCCGCCGCTACCTCTCCGAGGCCGGCTGCCGCCGGGCCCTGGAACTTCAGGTCGAGGGGCATGACAGGGTGCTCAACACCCCCGCCCGCTTCGGCCTCGGATTCGGCCTGGCCGGCGGCGTCCTGCCGACGCCCAACGCCAGCGTCCTCTACTGGGGCGGCTACGGCGGCTCCCTCGCGGTCATCGACATGGAGAACCGGGCGGCCTTCGGCTACGCCATGAACCGGATGGAATCGACCACCACGGGCGACGTCCGCGCCGTCGGCCTGGTCATGGGCATGTGGAGCGCCCTGGCGGGCTGAACGGGAAGACAGGCATGAGTGTTGAAGTCCACGGGACCTGCGATCCCCGGTTCGAAGGCGTCCGCAAGACCTTCGCCGGCAACCTGGAGAGCGGCGCCGACATCGGCGCCTCCTTCGCCGTCACGATGAACGGCGAGATGGTCGTCGACATCTGGGGCGGCTGGGCCGATCCGGGCCAGACCCGCCCGTGGGAGAAGGACACCCTGGTCAACGTCTACTCCACGACCAAGACCATGACGGCCCTCACCGCCCTCCTCCTCGCCGACCGGGGCCAGCTCGACTTCCACGCCCCCGTCGCCCGCTACTGGCCGGAGTTCGCCGCCAACGGGAAGTCCGCCGTGACCGTCGCCCACCTGATGAGTCATTCCTCGGGCCTGTCGGGCTGGAAAGAGCCCCTCACCGTCGAGGACCTCTACGACTGGGAGAAGGCCACCTCGCTCCTCGCCGCCCAGGCGCCCTTCTGGGAGCCCGGGACCGCTCCCGGCTATCACGGCATGACCCAGGGCTTCCTGGTGGGCGAGGTCGTGCGCCGCATCACCGGCGCCAGCCTGGGGACCGTCTTCCGCACCGAGATCGCCGAGCCCCTGGGCGCCGACTTCCACATCGGCCTGCCCGCCAGCGAGGACCACCGGGTCGCCGAGCTCATCCCGCCGCCGCCCGGCCAGGGCATGGCCGAGGGCGACGACCTGCCCGAGCTCACCGCCAACATGTCCAACAATCCCCGGGTCGAGGTCTCCGAGACGCGCACCCGCGCCTGGCGCGGCGCCGAGATCCCCGCCGCCGGCGGCCACGGCAACGCCCGCGCCATCGCCCGGGTCCACGCCCTCCTGGCCAATGGCGGCGAGGTGGACGGCCGCCGCTACATGTCCGAGGCCGGCTGCCGCCGCGCCCTGGAGCTGCAGGTCGAGGGCCAGGACCTCGTCATGCACATCCCCGCCCGCTTCGGCCTCGGCTTCGGCCTCGCCGGCCCCACCATGCCGACGCCCAACCCCAACACCATCTTCTGGGGCGGTTATGGCGGGTCCCTCGCCATCATCGACATGGATGCCCGCACCGCCTTCGGCTACGCCATGAACCGCATGGCCCCCACCACCACCGGCGACATGCGCGGCTTCGGCCTGATCATGGACATCTGGACGGCGTAGGCTGGCTCCAATTGCTCCCCCAAGGGGGAGCTGTCGGCAAAGCCGACTGAGGGGGTCAACGGCCCTCCGGCCGCGCCACATTCCTCCCAGGGGTTGATCACGGCCAGGCCTGCGGCGTTGAACGCGCTGGTGTCCCTGGAAGCCACGGCGAACCCGTTCGCCGCGGCGATCGCGGCGATGTAGCCGTCGGGGGTCGGGAATCCCTTCCCCGCCGTGCGGGCCCGGACCGCCAGGTCGGCGTAACGCCGGGCCGCCGCCGCATCGAAGGGCAGGACCCGGCCCGCGAAGACGTCAAGCAGGCCATCGACCCGGGCCGCGAGCAGGGTCTTCCGCCGGCCCTCCGCCAGTACGCCGATGCCGAACAGGAGCTCGGCGACGGTGACGCTGGACAGGAACAGGGTCTCCGCCACCTGGGCGTCAAGCCAGGCGCGCACCGACGGGTGAGGCTCCGGCTTGATCGCCTCGGAGATGACATTGGTGTCGAGGAGGATCATCCTTGGCGGCCCGTCACTCAAACCCCATGGGATCGGCGGGACGCCGGTCCTGGACCTCTTCGAGGGAGCGCTCGAGGGCCTCGATGTCGGCGTTGGTCAGGCCCAGCTCCCGGCTGGCCTTTGAGAGAGCCGTGCCCAGCTGCACGCGGCCCTCGGGTCGCACGGCGGCCTCGAGGATGGCGCGCATCTCCGCCTCGGTGCTGCGATCGTGCCGGGCGGCGCGGACCTTAAGGGCCCGGTGCACCTCCTCCGGGAGGTTGCGGATGGTGACAGCGGCCATGATGGCGCACTCCAGGGAATGACTTCAACGCTATCACGATATCCCAACTGAAAGCACTCCTCAAGCCTGGGGCCGTCCTCCCCGCCTTCCCCGACGTCCTCCCGTCCCGCCGCTTGACGACCGTGCCCCCCGCGCCCATCAAGCGGGGCGATGACACCCGCCTCGCTTGCAGACGCACCCGCCGCCGAATGGCGCAGCCTGGTCGAGAAGACCCTCAAGGGTCAGCCCCTCGACACCCTGGTCTCGGCCACGGCCGAGGGCCTGCCCATCGCCCCGCTCTACCTGCCGGGCGAGGGCCCGCGCACCGTCCTGGGCCTTCCCGCCCGCGACGCCGAGCGCCCCTGGGACCTGCGGGCCGCCGTCGCCCATCCCGACCCGGCCCGGGCCAACGCCGACCTCCTGGCCGACCTCAAGGGCGGGGCCGCCTCGGGCCTGGTCCGCATTGACCCGACGGGCGCCGCGGGCGTCGCCATCGGCTCCGCCGCCGGCCTGGAGGCCGCGCTGAAGGACATCATCCTGGAGATCGCCCCCGTCGCCCTCGACGCCGGCTTCCTCGGGCCCCAGGCCGCCGACTGGCTGGCCGGGGTCGCCCGCGGCTCCCCCTCCGCCAGGCTCAACTTCCACATGGATCCCCTGGGCGCCCTGGCCGCCGCCGGCGCCAGCCCGGGACCGGTGGAATCCCACCTGGTTTCCGCCGCCACGGTCGCCGCGCGCCTCGCGGCCCGGCACCCGCAGGCCGGCCTCTTCCTGGCCTCGGGCCGCATCGTCCACGAGGCGGGTGGCGGCGAGGCCGCAGAGCTGGCCTTCGCCGCGGCCAGCGCCCTCGCCTACGCGCGCGCCGCCGTCCGCGCGGGCCTGTCCATGGAGGAGGCCTGGGGCGGGACCTGGCTGGGGTTGTCCGCTGACGCCGACTACTTCGTGACCCTCGCCAAGGTCCGCGCCGCCCGCGCCCTCTGGGCCCGCCTGACCAGCGCCTGCGGGGTCTCCGTCCCCGCCCGGATCGAGGCCCGCTCGTCCGGCCGCATGCTGGCGGCGAAGGACGCCTGGACCAACATGCTGCGCCTGGGCGCCGCCTGCGCCGGGGCCGCCATGGGAGGGGCCGACGCCATTGTCCTCGGGACCTTCACCGACCCCCTGGGCCTGCCCACCGCCTTCGCCCGCCGCCAGAGCCGCAACACCCAGCTGGTCCTGATGGAAGAGGCCCACATCGGGCGGGTCGCCGACCCGGCAGCCGGGTCGGGCTATACCGAGGCCCTGACCGACGCCATGGCCCGCGCCGCCTGGGCCCGCTTCCAGGCCCTCGAG
>CANGRP010000249.1 GCA_947456005.1 Caulobacteraceae bacterium | reverse complement strand
TTCAGGCCCAGCCGTCCCGCCGCATGGGCCAGCACCTTCCGCAGCTCTTCCGCGGAATAGAACTCAAGCCGGATCGGGATGCCGAAGCGGTCCCGCAGGGGGGTGGCCAGCATGCCCGCCCGGGTGGTGGCCGCCACCAGGGTGAAGGGGGCGAGGTCGATGCGGATCGAGCGGGCCGCCGGGCCCTCGCCGATCATCAGGTCGAGGACGTGGTCCTCCATGGCCGGGTAGAGGATCTCCTCCACCGGCGCGGCCAGGCGGTGGATCTCATCGATGAACAGGACGTCCCGGGGCTCGAGGTTCGTGAGGATGGCCGCCAGGTCCCCCGCCTTGGCCAGCACCGGCCCGGAGGTGGCGCGGAAGTTCACCCCCAGCTCCCGGGCGATGATCTGGGCCAGGGTGGTCTTGCCCAGGCCCGGCGGACCGAACAGCAGGACGTGGTCCATGGCCTCGCCCCGGCCCCGGGCGGCGTCGATGAAGATGGACAGGTTCGACTTGGCCGCCGCCTGGCCGACGAACTCGGAAAGGGTCTGGGGGCGCAGGGCCCGGTCGCCGGGCTCGGGCGGCCCGGGTTCGCCGGAAACCAGCCGGGTCACCGGCCCATCTCCTTCAGGCCGGCCCGGACGAGGGCGGAGACGGCGGCGTCAGGACCGAGGGCGCCGGCGGCCTGCTCCACCAGGCGGCGGGCCTGCATCTCGGCGACACCCAGGCCCATGAGGGCCACGACGGCCTCGCCGGCGGCGGAGACCGGGGCGGGGCCGGACGAAGGGGCGGTGGTGACGCCGGAAGCGCTGAAGCTGGCGGCGCCGATGGGCTTGCCCTTCAGCTCCACCAGGATTCGCTGGGCCAGCTTGGGGCCCACGCCGCTGGCCCGGCCCACCTGGACCTTGTCCTCCCGGGCCACGGCCTCGGCCAGGGCGGCGGGGGGCAGGACGTCCAGCACGGCCAGGGCCGCCTTGGGCCCGACCCCCTGCACGGATTGGAGCAGGACGAAGGCGGCGCGGTCGTCGGCGTCAAGGAAGCCGTAGAGGCGGGGGCCGGCGCTTTCCGACCACTGGGTCTCGACCCGCAGGACGACCGCCTCGCCCGCGGCGGGCAGGCGCGACAGGGTGCGGGCGCCGCAGCGCACGACCCAGCCAACCCCGCCGACGTCGATCAGGGCCTCTTCCTCCGTGGTCTCCAGGACCCTGCCGGCCAGTCGCCCGATCATGCCGCCAACCGCCCCCGGGTGCGGGCGTGGGCGTGGGCGATGGCCACGGCCAGGGCGTCGGCGGCGTCGGCGGATGCGCCGGCCGAGCCGGGCAGGATGCGGGCGATCATGAAGGCCACCTGGTCCTTGTCGGCGGCGCCGGTACCGACCACCGACTTCTTGACGAGGCGCGCGGCGTACTCCGCCACCGGCAGGCCGGCCTTGGCCGGCGCCAGCAGGGCCGCCGCCCGGGCGTGGCCGAGCTTCAGGGCCGAGGCGGCGTTGGTGTTCATGAAGGTCTCCTCGATGGCCGCCTCATCGGGCGTCCACTCGGCGACCACGGCGCTGATCCCGTCGAACAGGGCCAGGAGCCGCTCGGAGAAGGGGGCCTTCTCGTCCGGCGCGATCACCCCGTGCCCGAGGTGGGAGAGCCGGTTGCCCTCGACCCGGATCACGCCCCAGCCCGTCTTTCGCAAGCCGGGGTCAAGGCCCAGGATTCGGAGGGGTGCGGGGCTCATGCGGTTCCACCGGCGACTGTTCGTGATGTGTTCCTAGGCCGGTTCGCGGGCGGCGGGAAGGGGGTGCGGTGCAGGCGGCTAGCCGGCTGGGGCCGCGATGGCGCTGATCGCATGGTCCGCCCCCTTGCGCACCACCAGGTCGGCCACGGGCCGGGCGCGGACGATGTGCTGGCGCAGGTTGGGCAGGTTGACCCCCTCCCAGACCCGGCGGGCAAGGCCCGTGACAGCGTCGCGGTCCATGCCCCGGAAGCGGGCGTAGAAGGAGGCCGGGTCGTGCTCGGCCGCCTCCCAGAAGCCCAGGAACCGGGCCACGTACCAGGCCTCCAGGTCGGCCTCGTCGGCGTCCAGGTAGACCAGGAGGTCAAGGGGATCGGCCCCGGCCTGGGTCTCGGCCCGGAAATGCAGGTTCAGCCCCTCGGCGATCAGGATGTCGGGCCGGTCGATGCGGCGGGCCAGGGCCGGGTCGATGTCATAGGTCACGTGGCTGTGGACCGGGATCTCCACCGGGCCTGACGGGACCTGCGCCAGGGTGGAGAGCATGGCCGGGGTGTCGAAGGTGTGCGGCCAGCCCTTGAGGTCCAGGGCGCCCTCGGCGCCGAGGACCGCGTTGGGCTTGAGGAAGCCGTCGGTGGAGATCACCTCGACGGACAGGCCGAGGGCGGTCAGGCGGTCGGCGAGGCGCAGGGCCAGGGTGCTCTTGCCCGCCGAGACGGCGCCGGTCAGGCCGGTCACCAGGGTCCGGCCGTCGGGGCGGGCCGCCACCAGCCTCTCGGCCAGGACATCGATGGCCGGATCGGGCCTCATCCGCCCAGCTGCGTCCAGAAGCGGAAGTCGGACAGGCCCTGGAAGACCAGTTCGGTCGGTAGGCCCACCGCCCGCGCCAGTCCGACCGCCAGGCCGAACAGGACGGTCGAGACGCCCGGCAGCAGCAGGAGGGCGGCGAGGACGATCAGGGGCGCGACGGGCTCGACCTTCGCCGCGGCGATGCGCACCCGGACAGGCAGGAAGGGCCGCAGCACGCCGAAGCCGTCAAAGCCGGGCACGGGCAGGAGGTTCAGCACCACCGCCGTCGCCTGAAGGAAGGCCAGGAAGGCGAGGGCCGCGGCCAGGGTCTCCTGGCCCGGTTCCGGCGACCAGAGGGTCAGGGGGACCGCCAGCACGACGAGGACAAGGAAGGACCCCGCCGGGCCCGCCAGGGAGGCCGCCGAGCGCCAGAGAGGACCGCGCATCAGGTCCTCCCGCAGCCAGACGGCGCCGCCCGGAAAGCCGATGCCGCCGAGGGCCAGGGCGATCAGGGGCCAGATCAGGGTGGTCTGCAGGTCCGCGTACTTGCGCGGGTCGAAGGTCAGGTAGCCCTTGTCCTCGATCGTGTGGTCGCCCCCCAGCCAGGCGACCCAGGCGTGGCCGAACTCGTGGACGGCCACCGCGAGGATCCAGCCCAGCATGACGAAGATGAAGGTCAGGGGCGGGAAGTCGCTGACCGTCATGAAATAGGCCGAGCCCAGGCAGGCCAGGAGGATCAGGCCGACGGGATTCCCGGTCGCGGACTGGACGGTTCTGGCCATGACGGCCCCTCCTGCGGGGTCAGCCTCCGAAGGCCTCGAGGTCGGCGTCGGAGATGTCGTAGTTGCCCCAGACGGTCTGGACGTCGTCGTCGTCCTCCAGGGAGTCGATCAGCTTGAGCAGGGTGGCGACGGCGTCGCCCTCCACGGGGGTCAGGCTCTTGGGCCGCCAGGCCAGGCCCGTGGACTTGGCCGCGCCCAGGGCCGCCTCCAGGGCCGCCGCCACCTCGTTGAGGGATTCAAAGGCGGAGAACACCACGTGCTCCTCCTCATCGGATTCCACGTCGTCGGCGCCGGCCTCGATGGCGGCTTCCATCATGGCGTCCTCGCCCCCGGCTGAGGCCGGATAGACGATACGTCCCACCCGGTCGAACATGAAGGAGACCGAGCCGGTCTCGCCCAGGTTGCCGCCGTGCTTGGAGAACAGGGAGCGGACATTGGCCGCCGCCCGGTTGCGGTTGTCGGTCAGCACCTCGACGATGACGCCAACGCCCCCGGGGCCGAAGCCCTCATAGCGGATCTCCTCG
>CANGRP010000248.1 GCA_947456005.1 Caulobacteraceae bacterium | reverse complement strand
GGCGGGCCGCCGCTTCGGCCGAAGCGCCGGCGGCCTGACCGGACCCAGCTTCATCGATGGCTGGTCCTATCCGGACGGACGGCTCGGGAATTTCGGCCAGAACTACGCCCTGCGCGCCGCCGTGGCCGTGGGCGGGCTCGCAGCCCTGCCGCCCGAGGAGGCCATGTACATGCGGGCGGAGGGCGACCTGCCCCGGTCCCTGTTCGATGGCGGCCGGGCCTGGAGGCTTCACTTCCCGGCGGACCGCCAGATCCCGGTGGACAGCTTCTGGTCCCTGAGCCTCTACGAGGCCACCGAGGACGGGCAGTTCTTCTTCACCCGGAACGACCTCAACCGCTTCGCCATCGGCGACCGGACGCCGGGCCTCGCCTACAACGCCGACGGTTCCCTCGACATCTGGATTGGCGCCGCCTCGCCGGGGGCGGAGCGCGAGTCCAACTGGCTGCCCGCCCCGGAGACGCCGTTCGCCCTCTTCATGCGCGCCTACCTGCCGCGGCCCGAGCTGCTGGACGGACGCTGGCGCCTGCCCCCTGTGGAGCCTGCCTGAGGGTTGCGCCGTTGCAATTCGACCCCCGGTGAGGTAAGGACCGCGCCTTCCGCGCGCGAGACCTTCGTGTCCTGCGCCGGCATGACGGGCAGATGCAGAGCCGCCGTTGCAATCGCGGTCCCCAAGGGGGCCGCCGGCCTGCGTCAACTGAAGAGAGACGACACATGTCGAAGCGCCACTCGGCGAAGTACAAGATCGACCGGCGGATGGGCGAGAACATCTGGGGTCGCCCCAAGTCCCCCGTCAACCAGCGCTCCTACGGCCCCGGCCAGCACGGCCAGCGCCGGAAGCAGAAGACCTCCGACTTCGGCCTGCAGCTCCGCGCCAAGCAGAAGCTGAAGGGCTATTACGGCAACCTGACCGAGAAGCAGTTCTCGCGGACCTACGATGAGGCCGCCCGCCGGAAGGGCAACACCGCCGAGACCCTGATCGGCCTCCTGGAAGCCCGGCTGGACGCGGTGGTCTACCGCGCCAAGTTCGTGCCGACCGTCTTCGCCGCCCGCCAGTTCGTGAACCACGGCCATGTGACCGTGAACGGCAAGCGGGTGAACATCGCCTCCTACCGCGTGAAGGTCGGCGACGTCGTCCAGGTCCGTGAGCGTTCGCGCAACATGGCCCTGGTGCTCGAGGCCCTGCAATCGGCCGAGCGCGACACGCCGGACTATATCGAGGTCGACGCCAAGGCCATGTCGGCCCGCTTCATCCGGACCCCGGAGCTGTCCGAAGTGCCTTATCCGGTGAAGATGGAACCGAACCTCGTCGTGGAATTCTACGCGTCCTGATCCGGACGCGCCGCGAGACGAACAGGGGCCCCGGAGCGATCCGGGGCCTTTTTCGTATGTCCGGCGCTTGCGGTCGGCGGCCCTTTGGAGGCGAATGCAGGCGTGCTGTCCCGTCGTCTCCTCCTTGCCGGAACCCTGGCCCTGGCCGGATGCGCCAGCCTTCCCAGGCCGCAGGCCTGGCCTTCGGCAGGTCCGTTTCCGGAGCTTGAGGCGGTCCGGTCGGTCCGGGTCACGCCCGGGGGGATGAGCGTCGAGGTGGCCAGCCGGGGCTGCGCGGCGACCCCGGATCTGGCCTTCTTCATCGAGCGCCGGAACGGGGTCGCCACGGTCGCCTTCGCCCGTCGGCGGCTGCAGACCTGCCGCGAGGCGCCTGGAGGTTGGGTGGAGGTCGCCTTCACGCGCGAGGCCCTGGGCCTCAAGCCGCACGAGCCGGTCTTCGTGCTCAATCCTCTGTGGTCGGGACCGGATCGATAAAGCGGGTGACCATTTCTGGCGGCACGCGACGGGGCCGCCCCCCCTCCCGCTCGATCAGGCACCAGGTCGTCCGGACCTGGGCGCACATGGCGCCGTCCGGGCCGTCAATCCGGACATAGCGGTCGAAGCGGGGCCCCTCGGCCTCACGCGCCACCCAGGTGCGGCCCGTTGCGGTCTCGCCGGGCAGGAGGGCGCGGCGGTAGTCGACCTCATGGCGCAGGCAGATCCAGGCCCAGCGCGCCTGATCCTCGGCGGACTGCCGCGCCGCCCAGTGGGCGATGGCCATGTCCTGGGCCCAGGACAGGTAGACCACATTGTTCACGTGGCCATTATCGTCGATGTCCGAGGGCGCCGGCGCAAAGGCGTGGGTGAAGACCTGCTGGCCCTCGGGCGGCTCGAACAGGCGGCTCATGGGGCGCCGGTCAGGTGATGAGGCCCTGCTCGGTCATGTGGGTCTTGAGTTCACCGGACTGGAACATCTCCTTGACGATGTCCGCGCCGCCGATGAACTCCCCCTTCACGTAGAGCTGGGGAATGGTCGGCCAGTCCGAAAAGGACTTGATGCCCTCGCGCAGGTCCTGGTCCTGGAGGACGTCGACCCCGACATAGTCCAACCCGATATGGTCCAGCACCTGGACCACGAGGGCGGAGAAACCACAGCGGGGCTGGTCGGGAACGCCCTTCATGAACAGCACCACCGGATTCGAGGCGATGGTCTGGCCGATGAAGTCGTGGGCCGGGGTGTCGCTGGACATGAGGGATCTCCGGGAAACAGGTCTTCAGCTAGGCGCCCGCCGCCCGCGGGTCAAGGCGCAGGTTCAGCCGGCCTGGTCCGGCGAGAGGGTTTCGAGGGCCAGGGCGTGTAGCTCCCCGCCAACCTTTCCCTTGAGCGCGGCGTAGACCAACTGGTGCCGTCGAACCCGCGGCAGGCCGGTGAAGGCGCTGCTGACGATCCGGGCGCGATAGTGGTCGCCGTCCCCGGCCAGGTCCTCGATTCGGATGTCGGCGTCGGGAAAGGCCTCCCGCAGTTCCGTCTCGAGAGCGGTCTGGGTCATGGGCATGGAAAACCTCCGGCGCGCGAGTCAGGCCGGTATCATGCCATACTTCCGGCCTCTCGGTGATTCCGCCGGAAGTGAGGATCCAGATGGGTATCGTGGCGCTGGCGGCGGCCTCAGCCCTGTTCACCGCTACGGGTGGGCAGGCGGTCTCCCCGGCGCCCCTGTTGGCGATTCCGCCGGGGGCGGAGTCCCCCCCGAAGCCCGGGCTGTGGACCCTGGCCCGCGCAGACTGCCGGTTCAACCTTCGCGCCCGCCTGGAGCGGTGGCCCGAATGCGCCGATCCCCTCCAGTTCGGTGAGCAGGCCCTGTCCCGGCCCGCCCCCGAGGCGGCGGGCGCCGCCCGCCGGTACCTCTATGCCCCGGGGGATCCCGGCGTGCTGCAGGTCGAGACCGGACGCCCGGGGACCGAGGCCTGGAGCTATTACGGGTTCCGGCCGTTGGCGGTGGACGCGGAGGGGTGGGTGATCCGGGCCCGGATCTGGCCCGCCGCCTGTCCCCGTCCCGGCTGCCGGGTCCGGACCGCCGCGGAGGTCCTGACGGCGGTCCGACGCGCCGAGGCCGCAGCCTTCGCCGACGAGGGCGCCGGTCGCACGGCGGTGTGGGCGCGGCAGGCCCGGTAGGATCTCTCCCGCCGTCTTCAGTCGATGATGGCCGAATAGACCAGGTTCTTCAGCTGCCCCCGGAAGTTGAAGGTGCCGGAGGGCATGAGCTGGGTCATGAAGACCATGGTCATGTCCTCCTTCGGGTCGACTGGCCGACTTTGAGGATCGCTGGGGCGCCCGATATCCCGCCGTCGGCCAGGACTGGCGGCGGGCCTGGGAGCACGTGATCCCGCTGTTCGCCTTCCCGCCGGACATCCGAAAAATGATCTACACCACCAACGCCGTAGAGAGCCTGAACCGGTCCTTGTGCAAGATCATCAAGACCCGCGGCAGCTTCC
>CANGRP010000247.1 GCA_947456005.1 Caulobacteraceae bacterium | reverse complement strand
TTCCGCCGGAGACCGGGGCGTCGGCAAAGACATGGCCCGCCGCTGCGGCCTTTTCCGCCACCGCGCGGGCGGTCTCCACGTCGATGGTCGAGGCGTCGATGAGCAGGGCGCCGGCGGGGGCCTGGCCCAGGATCTCGCCCTCGTAGACCGCCTTCACCTGCGGGCCGGCGGGCAGCATGGTGATCACGGCTTCAGCGCCAGCCACGGCCTCGCGGATGCTGGCGGCCGGCGTGCAGCCGCGGCCCGCAGCCCGCGCCAGGGCCTCCGTCGAGAGGTCGTAGGCGGTGACCTGGTGGCCGGCGCCGACCAGCCGGGCGGCCATGCCGCCGCCCATGTTTCCCAGGCCGATGAAGGCGATGCGGCTCATTGCGGGGTCCTTTCCAGGGGCGACCATTCCTGGTCCGCCGGCAGGGGGGCGAAAATCACGTCGAGCAGGTCCTCGCCGACGCCTTCCAGCGTCGCCGGGCTCCACTTCGGGGCGTTGTCCTTGTCGATGATGACGGCGCGGACCCCCTCCAGGAAGTCGTGCCGCTGCACGACGCGGGCGCCGATCCGGTACTCCATGGCCATGTTGGCGGCGAAGTCCGGGGCGGCGAGGCCCAGGGCCAGCTGGCGGAAGGCGACCTTCAGGGTCTGGGGCGACTTGGTGCGCAGGGCCAGGGCCTGGGCGCGGGCCCAGTCGGAGCCGGCCTCCAGCGCCGCCAGGATGGCCTCCACCGAGCCCCCGCCGAAGGCCGCGTCCAGCTCGGCGCGGTGCGCGTCGACCGGCGCCGGGCCGGGATCCACATGAAACTGCGCCAGCAGGGCCTCGATATCACTCGGATTTTCCGCCAGCGCCGCCTTCAGCTCAGGGAGCCGTTCGGAGGGCACGTGGTGCGTCGCCAGGCCCGCGTGGAGGCAGTCGGCGGCCTTGATCCGGGCCCCGGTCAGGGCGAGCCAGAGACCGATCCGACCGGGCAAACGGGGCAGGAACCACCCCCCTCCGACGTCCGGGAAGAGGCCGATGCCGGTTTCGGGCATGGCGAAGGTCGTGCGCTCGGTGGCGAGGCGGTAGCGGGCCGGGGCCGAGAGGCCGACCCCGCCGCCCATGGTGGTCCCGTCCATCACCGCGATGACCGGCTTCGGATAGGAAAAGAGCAAATGATTCAATCGGTACTCGATGAAGAAGAACTCGCGCGCGAGGCGACCGTCGGCGGCGCCGCTCTCGGCCAGCATGCGGATGTCGCCGCCGGCGCAGAAGCCGCGCTCGCCGGAATGGTCGATCAGCACCGCCTGCACGGCCGGATCGTCACGCCAGGCCAGCAGGGAGGCGGTCAGGGACTGGCACATGCCGGTGGTCAGCGCATGGAGGGCCTGGGGGCGGTTCAGGGTGAGCCTCCCCAGTCCCCCTTCCCTTACGGCAATGATCTCCTCGCTCATCGTCCCAGAATCTCCCGGCTGATGATGACCCGCATGATCTCGTTGGTGCCTTCGAGGATCTGGTGGACCCGCAGGTCGCGCACGATCCGCTCGAGGGGATAGTCCCGAAGATAGCCATAGCCGCCATGCAGCTGGAGGGCCTGGTTGGCGATGTCGAAGCCGCCGTCGGTGGCGAAGCGCTTGGCCATGGCGCAGTAGAGGGTGGCGGAGGGATCGCCCGCGTCCAGGGCGAAGGCGGCGCGGCGCACCATCAGGCGGGCGGCCTCCAGCTCGGTGGCCATGTCGGCGAGGCGGAACTGGAGGGCCTGGAAGTCCGCCAGCGGCCGGCCGAACTGGCGGCGGGCGGAGAGGTGTTCGCGGGCGGTGTCCAGCGCCAGGCCCGCCCCGCCCAGGGAGCAGGCGGCGATGTTGATGCGCCCGCCGTCGAGGCCGGCCATGGCGAAGCGGAAACCCTCGCCCTCGGCGCCGATCCGGTTACCCGCCGGCACCCGCACCCCGTCGAAGTGGACCATGGCGGTGGGCTGGGCGTTCCAGCCCATCTTGCGCTCCTGGGCGCCGAAGGACAGGCCGGGGGTTCCCGCCTCGACCACGAAGGCCGAGACGCCCCGGGCGCCGCCCTCCCCCGTGCGGGCCATGACCAGGTAGAGGTCGGAGGTCCCCGCCCCGGAGATGAAGGCCTTGGCGCCGTCCAGCACATAGTCGTCGCCATCGCGCACCGCCCGGGTGGAGAGGGCGGCGGCGTCGGACCCGGCGCCCGGCTCGGTCAGGCAATAGCTGGAGAGCAGCTCCATGGTCGCCAGCCGGGGCAGCCAGCGCTGGCGCTGGGCGTCGTTCCCGAACCGGTCGATCATCCACGAGACCATGTTGTGGATGGAGATGTAGGCCGCCACGGACACATCGCCCCGGCTCAGTTCCTCGAAGACCAGGGCCGCGTCGAGGCGCCCGAGGCCCGAGCCGCCGACATCTTCGCGCACATAGAGCCCGGCGAAGCCCAGGGCCGCGGCGGCGCGGAGCGTCTCCACCGGAAACTCCCTGTCCTCGTCCCAGCGGGCCGAGTGGGGCGCCAGCTCGGCCTCCGCGAAGGCGCGGGCCGCCGCCTGGATGGCCGCCTGGTCGTCGTTGAGCGCAAAATCCATCCGGCTCCCCCTCAATCGAGGCTTCCCTGCCGTCTGGGGCCTGGCCCCCCATTCTGTCAACGCCAGCCTGTCAACGCCGCGCCCCGGGCCTGGGCGCCCCTTGCACCCCACCCGCAATTGCGCGAGACCGCAGGGCATGAGCCCGCCGCCCCTCGCCCCCTACCCCGCCCTGCGCCTGCGCCGCCTTCGCCAGGCCGACTGGATCCGCCGCCTGGTCCGCGAGACCGTGCTGACCCCCGCCGACCTCATCTGGTCCATGGTGGTGCACGAGGGCGAGGGCGAGGTGCCCGTCGCCTCCATGCCCGGCGTCAGCCGCCTGTCGGTGAAGGACTGCGCCCGCGCCGCCGTGGAGGCGCGCCGGCTGGGCATTCCGGCCATCGCCATCTTCCCCCACATCGACGGCGCCCGGAAGGACGCCGAGGGCAGCCTGGCGGCCGACCCGGGCGGGGTCATCCCCCGGGCGGTCAAGGCCATGAAGGACGCCGCCCCCGAGGTGGGCATCATGTGCGACGTGGCCCTCGACCCCTTCACCACCCACGGCCACGACGGCCTGATCCGCTCGGGCCGGATCGCCAACGACGCCACCATCGAGCGCCTGGTCGCCCAGGGCCTGATGCAGGCCGAGGCCGGGGCCGACATCCTCGCCCCCTCCGACATGATGGACGGCCGCATCGGCGCCCTGCGCGGCGCCCTGGAGAGCGCCGGCCACCAGGACGTGATGATCATGTCCTACGCCGCCAAGTACGCCTCGGCCTTCTACGGCCCCTATCGCGACGCCATCGGCTCGGGAAAGCTGGGCTCCGGCCCCGAGGACAACCCGGCCGACAAGAAGACCTACCAGATGGACCCGGCCAACACCGAGGAGGCCCTGCGCGAGGTGGGCCTGGACATCGCCGAGGGCGCCGACATGGTGATGGTCAAGCCCGGCCTGCCCTATCTCGACATCGTCCGCCGGGTGGTGGAGGCCTATCGCGTGCCCACCTTCGCCTTCCAGGTCTCGGGCGAGTACGCCATGATCAAGGCCGCCGGCGCCCACGGCTGGCTGGACGAGGACCGCGCCATCCTGGAGAGCCTCTCCGCCTTCAAGCGCGCCGGCGCAGCGGGGGTGATCACGTACTTTGCGCCGCAGGCGGCGCGGGTGTTGGGGGCGTAGGGGGTCGGAGGCGGGACAGGCGACCGGAGTTGTCGTTCGAAGCGCCAGAACCGAGAAACACCACCGTTGGCGGGCCGGGGCGGCGCCTCTAAGCTGCCCCCATGAATCCCGTCGAGATCGAAGA
>CANGRP010000246.1 GCA_947456005.1 Caulobacteraceae bacterium | reverse complement strand
AGCACGGCCTCCCCTTTCAGCACGGAATCCACCTTTTCCAACTCCGGCTCGGGAAGCGTGAACCGGGCGGAGGCCATCTCCCTGACCGTCGCCGCGGTTGTGACCGGGACCCTGCCCAACGGAAACCTGATCATCGAGGGCACCCAGGAGGTGCGCACGAACGCTGAGGTCAGACAGCTGACGATCTCCGGCATGATCCGGCCCGAAGACATCTCGGCGGCCAACACCATCCGCCATACGCAGATCGCTGAGGCCCGGATCAACTATGGCGGCCGGGGCGATATCTCGACCATGCAGAAGGCCCCCGCTGGCCAATCGGTCGTCGCCAAGCTCTGGCCCTTCTAGGGGCCGACCATCAGGCCCTGAGGCCGCCCGTCGCCGACAGTCCGCCCCCCAGGGCGCCAAAGGCGGCGGCGGCCACCCCGGCGGCGTCCAGGCCCGCCTGGGCGTACATGACCTCGGGCTTGTCCTGGTCCTGGAAGACGTCAGGAAGCGTCAGGGTCCGCACCTTGAGGCCCCGGTCCAGGCCGCCGCGGGCGGCCAGCATCTGCAGGACGAAGCCGCCGAAGCCGCCGACGGCGCCCTCCTCGATGGTGATCAGGGCCTCGTGCTCCCGGGCCAACCGGAGGATGAGCTCTTCGTCGAGGGGCTTGGCGAACCGGGCGTCCGCCACCGTGGCCGAGACCCCCCGGGCCGCCAGCAGGTCGGCGGCCTTGAGGCACTCGCCCAGCCTTGCGCCAAAGCAAAGCAGGGCCACGGTCGACCCCTCCCGGACGATCCGGCCCCGGCCGATCTCCAGCGGCTCAGGGAGATCCGGTATGGCCACGCCCAATCCCTCGCCGCGGGGATAGCGGAAGGCGGAGGGACGGTCGTCGATTTCGGCGGCCGTCGCCACCATGCGGGCGAGTTCCGCCTCGTCGGAGGCGGCCATCAGGACCATGCCGGGCAACGCGCCCATGAAGCCGATGTCGAAGGATCCGGCGTGGGTGGGACCGTCCGCACCCACCAGCCCGGCGCGATCGATGGCGAAGCGGACCGGAAGTCGCTGGATGGCGACATCGTGCACCACCTGATCATACCCCCGCTGGAGGAAGGTCGAATAAATGGCGGCGAAGGGCTTCATCCCGTCAGCCGCCAGTCCGGCGGCGAAGGTGACGGCGTGCTGCTCTGCAATGCCAACATCGAAGGTCCGGTCGGGGAACCGCTTGCCGAAGAGGTCCAGGCCAGTCCCCGAGGGCATGGCCGCCGTCACCGCGACGATGCGGGGGTCCCGCTCTGCCTGCGAGATCAGGGCGTCGGCGAAGACCCGCGTGTAGGAAGGCGGCGCCGGCTGGGCCGGCTTGGCCTGGCGGCCGGTCACGACGTCGAACCGGGCCACCGCGTGCAACTTGTCCTCAGCGCTCTCCGCCGGGGCGTAGCCCTTGCCCTTCTGGGTGACCACATGGACGAGGACGGGACGGTCGCGGATCTCCCGGGCGTTCTGCAGGATCGGAACAAGGGCCTCGAGGTCGTGCCCGTCGATGGGGCCGACATAGTAGAAGCCGAGCTCCTCGAAGAAGGTGCCGCCGGTCACCATGCCCCGGGCGAACTCCTCGGCCTTGCGGGCGGCCTCCTGGAGGGGGCGCGGCAGGGCGCTGGCCACCGACTTTCCCAGCTTGCGCAGGGACTGGTAGCCGCCGCCGGAGACCAGCCTGGCCATGTAGGCGCTCATGCCGCCCACCGGAGGGGCGATGGACATGTCGTTGTCGTTGAGGATCACCGTCAGCTGGCCGGTGGTCTCACTGGCGTTGTTCATGGCCTCGTAGGCCATGCCGGCGCTCATGGAGCCGTCGCCGATCACCGCCACCACGCTGTTCCCGCGCCCGTCGGCATCGCGGGCGGCGCAGAATCCCAGGGCCGCGGAGATGGAGGTGGCGGCATGGGCGGCGCCGAAGGGGTCGTAGGGGCTCTCGGCGCGCTTGGTGAAGCCGCTGAGGCCGCCGCCCTGGCGCAGGGTGCGGATCCGGTCGCGCCGACCGGTCAGGATCTTGTGGGGATAGGCCTGGTGGCCCACGTCCCAGATCAGGATGTCCTCGGGCGTCTGGTAGACATGGTGCAGGGCGACGGTGAGTTCGACCACGCCGAGGCCGGCGCCCAGGTGTCCGCCCGTCTGCGAAACCGCATCGATGGTCTCGGCGCGCACCTCGTCCGCCAGCTGCCTCAGCTGGGCGAGGGACAACCCGCGGAGGTCGGCGGGCGAGGAAACAGTATCGAGGAGGGGAGTCAGGGGCGGCATGTTGCTTGCTTTGCTCGCAATCAGCTTTGCCGATCAAGCACGAAATCGAGGCAGGCCCGGAGGCCTGCAGCCCTGTCCCCCAGGGGATCAAGGTGGGTCCGGGCCTGAAGCGCGATGAGATCAAGGCGGGCCCGGGCGTCGCCAGCGCCCAGGAGGGTCACGAAGTTGACCTTGCCGCGCCCGGCATCCTTGCCCGTCGCCTTGCCGACCACCCCGGTCTCCCCCTCCGCGTCCAGGAGGTCATCGACGACCTGGTAGGCCAACCCGAGGTCGTGGGCGAAGGCCAGCAGGGCCTGTCGCTCGGCCTCGCCGGCCTGGGCCAGGACAAGGGGCATCTCGAAGGCGGCCGAGATCAGGGCCCCGGTCTTCAGCCTCTGCATCCTGGCCACCACGCCCAGGTCGCCTCCGACGCCGGACAGGTCGATCATCTGGCCGCCGCACATGCCCCGGGCGCCCGACGCCCGGGCCAGCAGGCCCACAAGCTCGGCGCGGACCCGCCCGTCCGGGTGGGTCTCGGGCGCAGCGAGGATTTCGAAGGCCAGGGCCTGGAGGGCGTCGCCGGCCAGCACCGCCGTGGCCTCATCAAAGGCCCGGTGCACGGTCGGTCGCCCGCGGCGCAGGTCGTCATCGTCCATGCACGGCAGGTCGTCGTGAACCAGGCTGTAGGCGTGGATGCACTCCAGGGCGCAGGCCGCGCGCTCGAGGCGCTCCGGCGCGACGCCGAGCAGGTCGCCGGCCTCGAAGACCAGGAAGGGCCGCAGGCGCTTGCCCGGACCCAGGACCGCATAACGCATGGCTTCCGCCAGGCGCCCCTCAGGACCCTCTGCGGGCGGCAGAAGGGCGGCAAGGGCGCTGTCGGTGCGGGAGGCGGCGGTCGACAGGCGGCTGGCGGCGTCGGGGCTCACTCGAACCGGGCGGGTTCAGAGGCTACAGCGCCGGCGGGCCCGACGACGATCTTCTCGACCTTCAGCCGGGCCGCCTCGAGGCGGGCCTCGCAATGGGCCTTCAGCAGGGCGCCGCGTTCATAGAGGGCGATGGAGTCCTCGAGGGGGGCCTGGCCGGTCTCGAGCTGGCCGACAATGCGCTCAAGCTCGGCGAGTGCCTGCTCGAAGGAAAGACTTGCGATGTCTGTGGCGTCCGCCATGGGAATCCCCGTCCTGAGACCCGGAACCTAGACATCGCCGCCGCCGCCCGCAATGCGGACCGGCAAGCTCCGGTCTTTCGGCCTGGCGAGAGCAGTTGTAGGAGGCCGAGGATGAACCCGCCGATCCTCCGCCGCGCAACGACCGCCGACGCCGCCCTGCTGGCTCGCATCGGTCGCGAGACCTTCGTGGAGACCTTCGGTTATCTCTACCCGGCCGAGGATCTCGCCGCCTACCTGCCGGCCGCCTACGACCTGGAGGCCACGCGGGAGAGCCTTGAGGACAGCCTGCAGGCCAGCTGGCTCCTCGAGACCGAAACCGGCGAGCCCCTCGGCTTCGCCACTGCCGGTCCCTGCGGGCTTCCCCACCCCGGGGTGGGAGCCGGAGCGCTGGAGCTCAAGCGCATCTATCTCGCAGGT
>CANGRP010000245.1 GCA_947456005.1 Caulobacteraceae bacterium | reverse complement strand
CTCAGCCCAATCGACGCACGCCTGAAACGCGTCCGAATCAATCCCGGCTTCCGTCTGCTTTGTCACGTATATAATTCCCCCCCAGGGGGAGGTGGACCGGGGCGACGCCCCGGGACGGAGGGGGTCACCGGCGACGGGGATTGACCCCCTCAGTCAGCTCCGCTGACAGCTCCCCCTTGGGGGAGCAATGGCTCGGTGATTCCTCCCCCCAGGGGGAGGTGGACCGGGGCGTCAGCCCCGGGACGGAGGGGGTCTACGGCGACTGCGGGAAGGCCAGCGATCAGCGCAGGCTGACGGCCGGCCGCTTCAGCGCCCGGGCGGCGCCCACCAGGGCGGCGTAAGGATGCTGGATCAGGGTGGTCGGAATCGCGGCCATGAAGTCGCTCATCCGGCCCTTGGCCTCGAACCGGCGGCGGAACTCGCCGCTGGCCAGCCGGTCGGCCATGCGCGGGGCCAGGCCGCCCGAAATGTAGACCCCGCCACGGGCGCCAAAGGTCAGGGCCAGGTCGCCTGCGACCGATCCCAGGATGGCGCAGAAGCGGTCCACGGTCGCGCAGGCCAGGGTGTCTCCCGCGTCCGCCGAAGCGGTGACGGCCGCCGCGTCCGGCAGTTCCACCGGCCGTCCTTCGATCTCGGCCAGGGCTGCGTAAAGGTTGAACAGCCCCGGTCCCGAGAGAATCCTCTCGATCGAGGTCCGCCCGAACTTCCGGGTCAGGATCCGCAGGATCCCGATCTCCACGTCGTCCGTCGGGGCGAAGGCCGCATGGCCGCCCTCGCCGGCCACCTCCACGTCGCCCCGCTCGGACCGCGCCAGGCCGGCGACGCCGAATCCTGTGCCGGCGCCCATCACCACCAGCGGGGCGAAGTCCGCGCCCCGGACATCAGGGCCGATCCGCCTCAGGGTGTCGGCCGGCAGGAGCGGCGCGGCCAGGGCCTGGGCGGCGAAGTCGTTGATCAGGCGAACGAACTGGAACTCGAAGGCGACGAAGAGCTCGCCCTCCGAGACCCGCCAGCTGTTGTTGGTGAACTGGATCTCGCCGTCCACCACCGGCCCGGCCACGGCCAGGACGGCGCGCTCGGGCCGCTTCCGGCCCATGGTCTTCTCGAGATAGGTCGCCACCACCTCGGTCAGGGAGGGATAGTTCCGCTCGTCGTAGGTGACGGGGTGGCGGATATGCCCTTCCTCGTCGACCAGGGCGAGGCGGGCGTGGGTGCCGCCGATGTCGCCGACAAGCCCGGTGTACACGTTCTTCAAGGTCTCACCCCGCAGGCGCAGGCGTGCGCCGGTCCGGGCGCGCGGCGAGGGGATTAGCCCAATCCCGGGCGGCTTGCACCCCTTCGTTTGCGGCTGCGCCTCAGCGTCTCAGGGGCGCGTGGGCGATGCGCAGGATGTTGGCCGCGCCGGGCGATCCCATGGGCAGGCCGGCCAGGATCAGCACCCGGTGTCCAGGGGGGCACAGTCCCGCCGCCAGGGCCTCGTCCACGGCGACCCGGGCCAGGTCCTCGGGGTCGGTGATGATGTCGACCACCCGGGCCTCCACGCCCCAGGCCAGGGCCAGGCGGCGGGCGGTGGCGAGGCGCGTGGTCAGGGCCAGGGTCGGCTGCAGGGGACGTTCCCGCGACAGGCGAAGGGCGGTCTGGCCGGTGGTCGTGAAGGCGGCGAGGCAGCCCGTGGAGGCCGAGTCGGCGGCCCGCCGGGCGGCCGCCACCAGGGCGTCGGCGTCGGCGTCCTCCACCGGGTATTCGGCGGCCATCAGCTCGGGCCAGCGGGGATCCCGCTCCACCCGTGACAGGATACGATCCATCATGCCCACGGCCTCAAGGGGATAGTCTCCCGCGGCGGTCTCGGCCGACAGCATGACGGCGTCTGCACCCTCATAGACGGCGGCGGCCACGTCCGAGGCCTCGGCCCGGGTAGGTGTCGGCGAGTGGATCATGGACTCCAGCATCTGGGTGGCCACGATGACGGGGATGCCCCGCATGCGCGCGGCGCGGACCAGGGTCTTCTGGACCACTGGCACGTCCTCCGGCGCCAGCTCCACCCCAAGGTCCCCCCGGGCCACCATCACCGCCTCGGACAGGTCCAGGATTTCGTCCAGGGCCTCCAGCGCGGCAGGCTTCTCGATCTTGGCCAGGACGCCGGCCCGGCCCAGGACGATCTGCCTCAGCTCGGCCATGTCGGCGGCGCGCTGGACGAAGGACAGGGCCACCCAGTCCACGCCCTGGGCAAGGGCGAAGTCGAGGTCCAGCCGGTCCTTCTCGGTCAGGGCGGGAATGGGAATGGCCAGGCCGGGCAGGTTCAGGCCCTTGTGGTCGGACAGGATATCGCCGCTGATCACCTCGGTTTCGGCGAAGTCTGCGCCATGGCGCACCACCTTCAGCCGGACCTTGCCGTCATCCAGCAGGACATCCGCGCCAGCCTTCAGGGCGGCGAAGATCTCGGGATGAGGCACGCAGACCCGCCGGGCATCCCCAGGGGTGGGATTCCGGTCCAGCCGGAAGGCCTGGCCCCGCGTCAGCTCGACCCGCCGGTCCTTGAACTCGCCCAGCCGGATCTTGGGGCCCTGAAGGTCGGCCAGGACGGCCAGGGGCCGTCCCACCTCGGCCTCGGCGGCCCGGACCCGTGCGATCGCCGTCGCGTGGTCGGCGTGCTCGCCATGGCTGAAATTGACCCTGAAGACATCGGCGCCCGCCCGGGCCAGGGCGATAATCTGCTCCGGCTTACGGCTCGCCGGCCCAAGGGTGGCGACAATGCGGGCTCTGCGGGCGCGAATCATGGGGGGTCCTGGTCTGGGTCGGCCACACCCTTAGCCCTAAACTTTGAAAGGGGTTTAATGGTGGCGACAGAAGGGCTCTACAGGAATAGCCATTCAAGACCTTCGCCGTGGGAGGGCTGAAATGACACTCGACGCGATCAGGTTCCTGCCGCCTGCTGCTGGTGACGAAACCTTCTGGCGAATCCTGGCCGCCGCTGTCGGCGACCCGACCATCGAGAAGATGGCGCAGGTCCGAGCTACCTACCGGGACGAACCGGGTCGGGGACTCATTGAGGCGACCGTCGGCGGAGTTCAGGCGGCGGCGGCAGGTTTTCGGCAGGATCAGGAAGGGGTGGAGATCACCCACATCGCCGTGGCGCCCGGGCACCAGAACTCCGGGTACGGACGAGCGCTCATAGAGGCGATTTGTAGGGCTCACCCAGGTCTGCCGATTCACGCTGAAACCCACACCGGAGCGACAGGTTTCTATCTCAGGCTTGGCTTTGCCGTGGAGGCGCTGCCGCCCAAGGCCGGATGGGAATCCCGGTTCAGGTGTCTTCGGATCGCAGACGTCTGACCCGCGCCGCTCTAATGCGGGCGCAGAAGTCCACGCCCGGGGCCAGGGCCGGAGGGTGTCTGCGGAGGGGCTGTTGACCCCCTCACCCGGCTTCGCCGGGAGCTCCCCCTGATGGGGAGCAATTGGCGTTCTCATTCCTCCCCCCAGGGGGAGGTGGACCGCGTAGCGGGACGGAGGGGGTCAACGGACTCGCCGCAGACCCCTCACTCCGCTTCGCCGGCTCCTTCCCCTTGAGGGCGGTGACCGTGGGCGCGGCTCAGGGCAGGACCAGTCCCGGCAGGGTCCTGGCCTCCTGGAAGTCGAGGCGACCCGCCTGGAATCCGGTCCTCAGGCCGGTCTCGCGGCCGAACTCCAGCAGGGTGTCCGCATCCCGCGAATAGGCGGGCCAGACCTGGCCCCCGGGGCAGTCCGGGCGGCCGGTCCTTGCGAAGCCGGCCCAGCAGCCGTTCATCAGCGCCGCCATGGCCCGGTCCTCCTCCGAAACCACCGACATGGGCGTCCGACGGCCCCAGTACTGGAAGACGTACTGGATTTCCGCGGCATGGGCGGCGCG
>CANGRP010000244.1 GCA_947456005.1 Caulobacteraceae bacterium | reverse complement strand
TCGGGTCCGGGCAGGACTTTCCGGAACGGGGAGTCCAGATCGATCCGTCCTTCCTGGACTATCTGGAGGAGAATGGCGGTGACATAGAGCTTGGTTGTCGACGCCGCAAAGTAGGGGGTGTCGACCCCCAGATCGCCTTGGGCGGCTTCAAAGGTCTGGCCGTCCCGCGTGCGGTACGCAATCAGGGCGCCGCCAGGATGATAGGCCCCCTCGGGCAGGAGGCCGGCCAGGCCGGTCGCCGGCGCGGCGCAGGCCGCTGTCGGCAGGAGGAGACCGGTGGCGGCCAGGAGATGCCGACGGTTGACGGACATGGGGCGAGCCTAGATGCCACGGTCATGAACTATTTACGAGGTGAAACACCGATGAGCCAGGGGCTGTCAATCACCGACGAGGGATGATGGGGCGCCATTGACCGGAACCAGATGTCCCCGATAACGTGTAATTACACTTAATGGACTCCCTGATGGACACGGCCGACGATCTCCTTAATCCCATCCACTGCGTGAGCCACAATCTCCAGAAGACCGCGCGCCTGGTGGCGGGCGTCTATGCCGGCGAGCTTCGGCGCTGCGGCCTCAGCCGTGGGCAGTTCCCCATCCTCCAGCAGCTGGAGACCTCGGGCGGCGGGGTCGCCATGTCCGTCCTCGCCCAGAGGCTCTACATGGACCGCACCACCCTGACCCGAAACCTCGCGCCCCTGGAGCGCGCCGGCTGGGTCGTCCGTGAGGCGGACCCCGGCGACGCCCGGGTCCGGCGCGTGGCCATCACCGAGGCGGGTCGGGCGCGCCTGGTCGCGGGTCGCGAGGCCTGGCGGCGCGCCCAGGCGATGACCCTGGAGCGCATTGGCGCCGATGCCTGGCGTCTCCTGGAGGTCGACCTCCGCCGTGTCCGAAAAGCCCTGTCATGACCTCTGCTCCCGTAGCCTCTCCACTCCTCGTCGACCCGCCCCTTCGCCTGATCGTCCGGATGGCGGGTCCCAGCGCGCTTGCCTTCCTGGTCCAGGCGGGGGTTTCCATGGCCGAGACCGGCTTCATCGCCCGGCTGGGCCTCGTCCCCCTGGCGGCCATGGCCCTGATGCTTCCGGCCCTGATGCTGATGCAGATGCTGGCCAACGGCGCCCTGGGGGGAGCGGTCTCGAGTTCCGTGGCCCGGGCCCTCGGTCGTGGCGACAGCGCGGCGGCGAACGCCTTCATCTGGCATGCCCTCGCCATCGCGGGCCTCGCGAGCCTCGTCTTCGGGGTGCTGTATGCAGGCTTCGGCCATGCGCTCCTCGTCGCCACCGGCGCCCCGGCCGAGGTGGTCGCCGAAGCCCACGCATATGGGGCCGTCCTGTTCCTCGGCGTGGCGCCAATCTGGATCTCGGCCCTCCTGACCTCTGTCGTGCGCGGGACCGGCGACATGCAGTTTCCTGCAAGGCTGATGATCATCGGCTCACTGGTGCAGATTCCTTTGTCCGGGGTCCTCATGCTGGGTGGGCTGGGCCTGCCTGGCCTGGGACTGAAGGGGTCCGCCGTCTCCGGCTGGCGTATTTCGCAGACATTCTCCGGGTCGGCGCCCTGGCCTCCCTCTCCCCGGTCTCGACCGTGCTGACCATCGCCATCCTCAACACCCTGATCGGGCGCTTCGGGGTGGAAACCCTGGCGGGGTACGGGATCGTGGCCCGGGTCGAGTTCCTGCTCGTCCCCCTGGTCTTCGGGATCGGGGCGGCGCTGACAGCCCTGGTCGGGGTCAACATGGGCGCTGGTCAGGTGGCGCGCGCCGAGCGCATCGGATGGATCGGCGGCGGGGTGGCGGCGGCCCTTGCGGGGGCCGTGGGTCTTGTCCTGGCGGTGGCGCCCGGCCTCTGGACCGGTCTCTTCACCCGGGATCCCACAAGTCTGGCGGCCGGCGCGCTGTACCTGCATATCGTCGGTCCGGTCTTCGCCCTCCAGGGTCTGGGCCTCGCCCTCTACTTCGCGTCGCAGGGGGCCGGCGCCATCCTTTGGCCCATCATCGCCACCCTCCTGAGGTTCGGGATCTGCGTCGGAGGGGCCGCGCTGGTAATGGGTCAGCCTCAGCCACAGCTCGGCGCCGTCTACGCCTGCATAGCTCTGGGCATGGCGGTGTACGGCGCCGTCACGGCGGTCGCCCTCTGGCGGGGCGCCTGGCGCCGCAAGAAGGGGTGAACTCAGAAGGTGAAGGCCAGTCCCAGCGATACAGACCGCCCCGGGGATGGAGCTATGTCCTTCAGGTAGGAGGCGTGCTCCCGGATTTCGGCGTCGGTCAGGTTGCGTCCGCGAAGGCTGACCGTGACCGGCGTGTCGGCCATCGGCCGCCAGGCAAGATGGGCGTTGATCGCGGTATGGCCGTCCGTCTCAAGCTCGAAGGGAGCGGTCCGGGTCTGATCCCCGACATGACGGATCTCGACCGCCGCATTGAGGGTCTCTGACTCCCAGGAAAGCTCCCCCGTGACGCCGAAGGCGGGAATGCGGGGCGGCGGCCCCTGATCGGTATCGCCTCGAACGACATCGCCGGACAGGCTCGCCTCCAGGCGACCCTCAGCCCGGGTGAGCAGGGTCTGAGAGGCTTCGACCTCGAACCCGACGAAATCCGCATCGGTCTGCCGGAAATTGAAGACCGGCAGGTCATCATAAACCTCACCTGTCGGCCTCTCGTCGATGAAGCCGTCATAACGCGCGATCCAGGCGTGAGCCTGAATCCGGGTGGAGTCGCCTGTCCAGCGCAGCGTGGCCTCGAGGGACAGCGCCTCTTCCGAGGACAGGGTCGGGTCGCCGACCTCCCAGGTCCCGGTGCCCTCGTGGGGGCCGTCGGCGAAGAGTTCGAACTCGGTTGGCGCACGGCCGCTGAGAGACAGCGTCAGCGCCAGGAAGAGCGGGTCTGACGGCCTCCAGAAGGCGCCTGCCGAGGCCGAGATATTTGTGAATGAGAGGGTATCTGGCGTCTTGCTCCAGTCGAGCCCCGCCTCGACCCCCGGTGTACTGGTCTCACGACCGTCCAGTTCCGCGCGCAGTTCGCGAGCGTCAATCCGCAGGCCAGCGTCCAGCCCGAACTGGCCAAACTCGAACCTCTGAAGGGTGAAGGCCCCCATCTCGTTGATCTCAACGCCGGGTATGAAGGCCTCTTCACCGATCGCCTGGAGGTTACGGGTTAGCCCCTGGAGGCCAAAGGCGCCCTGGCGGCCCGGCGATCCCCGCATGACCAGCTCGACACGACCCTCCGTTCCATCGGACAAAAAGCGCGTGCCGGCCTTGCCTTCCTCAATCTTGATCTCGGCGTGCTCATAGTCGGCCCGCCCCACAGCTAGACGGACCTTCTCGATCCAGCCGTCATGGACGGGTGTCTCGCCTCTCAGGTCCCAGCGGGTCTGCTTCATGTGAAGCCGGATCAATTCGGGCTCGGACTCGCTGACGACCTGTTCGAAGGGCAGCCCGTAGCCTGTATCTGTTCTCTTCACAGAGAGGCCGAGGAAGCCGCCGTCACCCCCGACCAGGGAGGCTCCCAGGCCCCAGGCGTCGGCCTCCAGCGAAACGTTTCTCAGGGTCTTGTCAGCCGACCGAACCAGGCCTTCCTCCGCAGCGAGGCGATCGGACACCGGCCTTACCGGCGTGGCGTAGTCGTCGGATCGCCGCGTAGATCCGTCGAAGACGAGGACAAGAGGACCGGCGTCCACCATCGCAGCGCCGGAAGCAGCCCGGCCGTTGTCGGCAGATGACCAGGAGATCGCGCCGCGGCCTTCCATCCGCCCATCAGGTCGCCGGGAGGGCACCCTGTCGTCCAGGACATTGACGACACCTCCCATGCCGGAGCCTCCGTAGGCGAGGGTCGATGGCCCCCGGAGCACCTCGATCCGGCTTGCCTGACCGGCCTCAGTGGGCACGGCGTGGTCGGGCGAC
>CANGRP010000243.1 GCA_947456005.1 Caulobacteraceae bacterium | reverse complement strand
GGCGGCCCTTCAGGCGGCGGGCGAGGCCATACTCATTCTCTCCCTGGACGAGGACGGAGAGGTCGCAGGCTATTCCCGCTTCAGCGTCTGGCCGGACCGCTCCTCGGCTGAGCTCGCCGGGGCGACCCGGGCCGACCGGCAGAACCGGGGGCAGGGAACGGCGGGCGCCGCCCGGTCCTTCGGCTGGATGTTCGAGGTGCTGGGTGTGCGGCTGATCGGCCTGACGGCGGCGCTGGACAATGTGCGCTCCGCCCGGGTGATCGAGGCCGCCGGCTTCCGCCCCATGGGCGAGCGCGACAGCCACCGGCCCGACGGGACCGTCCGCCGCTCCCGCTACTGGGAGATGACCGTGGAGGACTGGCGCCGGGCCCGCGTCTCCGGCCCTGAAGACGCCGCTTCGTGAGCCAGTAGCCAGGCCTTGCGCTCCAGCCCTCCGGCATAACCGGTCAGGGCGCCGGACCGGCCGACCACCCGGTGGCAGGGGATCAGCAGGGCCACGGGGTTGGCTCCATTCGCCAGGCCCACCGCCCGGACGGCCCGGGGCGCGCCGACCTGGATGGCGATGTCGAGATAGCTTCGGGTCACGCCCTCGGGGATGTCGCATAGGGCCGTCCAGACCTGCTCCTGGAAGCGGGTCCCCGCCGTGGCGCAGTCGAGGCGGGCCAGGGCGTCCGGATCGCCCTCGAAATATCCGCCCAGGGCCTCGGATACGCGAGGCGGCGCCGCACCCGTCTCCAGGGAAGGCCCGGGATACAGGCGCGCCATGCGCTGGCGGATGCGGGGCAGGCCCGAGCCGAAGTCCAGGCCCCGGAGGATCCCCGCCTCGTCGAGGATCACCTCGATCCGGCCGAGGGGTGAGGAGACCTCCGAGACCGTCAGTCGGCGAGGCGGCGGTGCGTCGATCTTCATTCGGCGGGTCCTTTGCGTGGGGATGCGGCGTCGGCGTCCTTCGCCCAGAGATGGGCGGCGGCATAGGCCCGCCAGGGACGCCAGGCCTCGGCGCGCGCCAGCAGGGCTTCGGGGGTGGGCCTGCGACCTTCCGGGTCTGCAGCCGCCCTCAGGAGCGCCAGGTCCGAATGCGGGAAGGCGTCGGGCTCTCGCAGGGCGCGCATGGCGATGTACTGGGCGGTCCAGGCGCCCACCCCGGGAAGGGCCGAGAGCCTGTCGACGGCGCCTTCGAGATCCTGGCCCGGAGCGAACAGTTGGGCATCCTCCCTCGCCAGGCGGGCGATGGCCGCCAGGGCCCTGCCGCGCGCCCGGGGCATGGGCAGGGATTCGGGGTCAAGGCCGGCGAGACGGTCCGGTCCCGGGAACAACCTGCCAAGGCCGAACCGGCGGGCGGGCTCGGTGTCGATGTGGGCGCCGTGGTTGGCCGCCAGCCGGCTGGCCAGACCCCGCGCGGCGACGACCGTCACCTGCTGGCCGAGGATGGCCCTGACCGCCGTCTCGAAGCCATCCCAGGCGCCGGGCGCCCGAAGGCCGGGATGCCGGGCGACCAGGGCCCTGAGTTCAGGATCCTCGCCGAGGTGCGCCCGCACGGGCTCAGGGTCGAGGGCAAGGTCGAAAACCCTGCGGATCTGGGCCAGGACCCGGGGGAGGACGCGGAGGTCCGGAAACCAGAGACTGGCCGACAGGGTGTCGCCGCGCCCGGGCTCGACCCGGACCACGCCGGCGGCGCCTGCGACCGCCAGGGTCCGCACATAGGCCTTGCCATCGATCCGCTCGACCCCCTCCACCTGCCGTTGAGCGAAGAAGTCCAGCATCCGGGGCCAGTCGTAGGGCGGTCGGTAGGCGAGCCGCAGGGTGACGCCGTCGGACAGGCCCGCCTCTGCGCCGGGGCGGCGGCGCAGGCTGGAGGGCGTCCGGCCACAGGCGGCCCGGAAGGCCTCGTTGAAGCGCCGCAGGCTGCCGAAGCCGGAGGCGAGGGCGACCTCTGACATGGAGAGTCCGGTCTCCCGGATCAGGCGGCGGGCCATGTGCAGCCGCCGGGTCTGGGCCACCGCGACCGGGGAGGCCCCCAGGTGCTCCTGGAACAGGCGTCTGAGATGTCGCTCTCCCACGCCCAGGCGCCCCGCCAGGGCCTGCATGTCGCCGTTGTCCAGGGCCCCAAGGTCGATCAGGGCGAGGGCGCGGGAGACCGTGTTGGCGGTCCCGTTCCAGGCGCCGAGTTCCGGGGCGGCTTCCGGGCGGCACCTCAGGCAGGGGCGGAAGCCGGCGAGCTGCGCCGCCGCCGCCGAACTGAAGAACCGCACATTCTCCGGCCGGGGCTTCCGGGCCGGACAGACGGGCCGGCAGTAGATTCCGGTCGTGACGACGCCCCCGAACAGCTGTCCGTCGAGGCGGACGTCCCGGGTGGCGAAGGCGCGAAAACTGGCGACGGGATCCAGGTCCATGGCCTCAGCATGGTCCTATCCGAGGCGAATGTCTGGCGGTTTTCGGACGCCGATTCCGCGGTCGGCGTCCCCGGCCAGGTCAGGGCCTGGCCGGGGAGCCGGTCTCAGGACGCCGGCTTGGCGGCCGCGGGTTGCTGGGCGTTGTTCCCGCCCGGCAGGGGGCCGCGGTTCAGGTCGAAGAACTTGGGCGCCATCTTCGGCACCGCCTCGTCCAGGATGGTCTGGACCGTCCAGCCCTCTTCCTTGGTCACGGTCTCGACCGGACGGGGCTGGGAGTACAGGATGATGTTCTCGCCCGAGGCGCCGAAGATCTGGCCCGACACGTGCGAGGCGGCGGGCGCCACCATGGCCACGGAGAAACGGGCCGGCTGGTCCGCGCGGATCGTCTCGGCCATCACGGCGCGGCGGGCTGCGGCGGCCTCGTCCTTGACCGGCACGGACTGGGTCATGCGGGTCCAGGCCACGGGGGCCAGGCAGTTAGAGCGCACGTTGTTGCGGGCGCCCTCCATGGCGATGATCCGCGACAGGCCGGCGATACCCATCTTGGCCGCGCCGTAGTTGGCCTGGCCGACATTGCCGAACAGGCCTGAGGTCGAGGTGAAGAACATGTAGGCGCCATCGTTCTGCTCGCGGAACAGCTCGATGGTGGCCCGGGCGACGTTGAAGGAGCCGCGCATGTGGACGTCGATGACCCGGTCCCAGTCGTCCTCGCTCATCTTGTGGAACATGACGTCGCGCAGGATGCCGGCCGGATTGATCACGGCGTGCAGGCCGCCGAAGGTGTCCCGGGCCTGTTCGACCATGCCCTGCACGGCCTTCATGCTGGTCACGCTCTCGGAGTTGGAGACCGCCTCGCCGCCCGCGGCGCGGATTTCCCGGGCCACCGCTTCGGCGGGACCGGCGTCGCCCTCGTCGCCGCCCTTCAGGCCGCCGCCCAGGTCGTTGACCACCACCTTCGCGCCCTCCTGGGCCGCGATGAGCGCGCAGTCGCGGCCAATGCCGTTGCCGCCGCCGGTGACCAGAACCACTTTTCCGTCAAGTGCGCCCATTGAAATGCCTCCCGATGAAAATGATCGCGCCGCCAGTTATTCGAGGCGGTCGGCCTCGCGCAAGTCAGGAAAAAGCCGGGCCCAAAGCCCGGTCGCCAGGACGGCGCCGACCCCTCCGGAAACCGCCGCACCGACCGGACCCAGGAATCGGGCGACGACACCGCTCTCGAACTCCCCCAACTCGTTGGACGCCCCGATGAACAGGGAGGAGACCGCCGCCACGCGGCCGCGCATGGCGTCGGGCGTGACGATCTGGACCAGGGTCTGGCGGACGAAGACGCTCAGCATGTCCGCCCCGCCCAGCACGGCCAGGGCCAGGACGGAGAGGGGCAGGGAGGTCGAAAGACCGAAGACGATGGTGGCCAGGCCGAAGACGGCGACCCCGACGAACATGACCGGCCCCGCCCGTCGGCGGATCGGATTGCGGGCGAGGTAGATCGCCACCAGGGTGGCCCCGATGGCGGG
>CANGRP010000242.1 GCA_947456005.1 Caulobacteraceae bacterium | reverse complement strand
CCCCGCCCCCGCCGCCGCCTCCGCCTCCGCCGCCGCCGCCTCCGCCGCCGGCCTACGAGGCCAAGCAGTTTGTGGTCTACTTCCCGTTCGATCAGTCCATCCTGACGCCGGAAGCCCAGACCATCGTCACGGAAGCGGCTGAGTACGCCAAGGCTGGCAACGCGACCCGCGTGATCGTGGTCGGCCACACCGACTCGTCTGGCTCGCCGGCCTACAACGTCCGCCTCTCCGAGCGTCGGGCCAAGGCCGTTGCCGACGCCCTGGTGGGTCAGGGCGTGGGCCAGCAGCTGATGCAGGTCGACTGGAAGGGTGAAACCGAACTCGCAGTCGCCACCGGCGACGGCGTGAAGGAACCCCTGAACCGCCGTTCGACGATCGACATCAACTTCTGATTTTGATCGACGGCGGAAACGCCTGAAATACGGGGGCCCGGTCTTTGGATCGGGCCCCTTTTTCATGCCTGGCGCCCTGTCAGCGGGTGTGGCGACCCCGCGGGGGTCGGGCGCGTCACGGTGTTCACAGTCTCGTGAATCGATCTTCCGGGGCCTGCCGAAACTCCAGCATGTTCAAGCGTCAAGCCCCCTGTTAACCTCTTGTTAGCAAAAAACTCCCGGGGACAACCCGCCCGCCCCGTTGACGAGTCATTAGGGTCATGGCCCCATGATGTTGCGTAGTTGGGCGGGGCGCCCACTAGATATAGACGTTTTGAGCGTTGGCGGGCCCAGACCAGATCTGCGCCGCCACTGAGGATTTCGGGTGCAGGGCATGAGCGGTGGTGAAGCAGTGAGGCGAGCGGTTGAGACGGAGGCAAAGGCTGCGCACGAGCGGGCGGAACGCCCCCAGCTCCAGTTGGTGCGGAAGGTCCAGGTGGACCGCTCGCGGGACGCCCTCCTGACCGACTTTGGCAAGACCACCCTGGAGGACCGCTATCTTCTCCCGGGCGAGTCCTACCAGGACATGTTCGCCCGCGTGGCCACCGCCTATGCCGATGACGCCGACCACGCCCAGCGGGTCTACGATTACATCTCTCGCCTCTGGTTCATGCCGGCCACGCCCGTCCTGTCCAACGGCGGCGCGGATCGCGGCCTGCCGATCTCCTGCTTCCTGAACGCCGTGAACGACTCGCTCGACGGCATCCAGGGCGTGTGGAACGAGAATGTCGCCTTGGCCTCCAACGGCGGCGGCATCGGCACCTACTGGGGCGGAGTCCGTTCCATCGGAGAGAAGGTGAAGGGCGCCGGCCAGACCAGCGGCATCATCCCCTTCATCCGGGTCATGGACAGCCTGACACTGGCCATCAGCCAGGGCTCCCTGCGCCGCGGGTCAGCCGCCGTCTACCTCGACATCCATCATCCGGAGATCGAGGAGTTCCTCGAGATCCGCAAACCGTCCGGAGACTTCAACCGCAAGTCCCTGAACCTGCACCATGGCATCTCCATCACCGATGAGTTCATGGAGGCCGTCCGCGACGGCGCGCCCTTCGGCCTGCGCTCACCCAAGACCGGCGAGGTCATGCGCGAAGTCGACGCCCGCAGCCTCTGGCAGAAGATCCTAGAAATCCGCCTGCAGACTGGCGAGCCGTACCTGATCTTTTCCGACACCGTGAACCGCTCCATGCCCCAGCATCAGCGGGACCTGGGCCTCTCGGTCCGGCAGTCGAACCTGTGCTCGGAAATCATGCTGCACACGGGCCTGGATCACCTGGGCAAGGAGCGCACCGCCGTCTGCTGCCTGTCCTCAGTGAACGCCGAAACCTTCCTGGAGTGGCGCGACCATCCGACCTTCATCGAGGACGTGATGCGCTTCCTCGACAATGTCCTTGAGGACTTCATTACCCGGGCGCCCTCCAGCATGGCCAACGCCATCTATGCGGCGCGCCGCGAGCGGTCGGTGGGCCTGGGCCTGATGGGCTTCCATTCCTTCCTGCAGATGCAGAACGTGCCCTTTGAGTCCGCCATGGCCAAGTCCTGGAACATGCGGCTCTTCAAGCACCTGCGCCGTCAGTGCGACGCCGCCTCGCGGGTCCTGGCCGCCGAGCGCGGACCCTGCCCGGACGCCGCTGAGCGCGGGGTCATGGAACGGTTCTCGCACAAGCTGGCCATCGCCCCGACCGCGTCTATCTCGATCATCTGCGGTGGGACCAGTGCAGGGATCGAGCCGATCCCGGCCAACATCTACACCCACAAGACCCTGTCGGGCACCTTCGCGGTCCGCAATCCCTACCTGGAGCGGCTGCTGGAGGACCGGGGCCAGAACATCCCGCCGGTCTGGGACTCCATCCTTGAGAATGAGGGTTCGGTACAACACCTCGATTTCCTGACCCCGGACGAAAAGGATGTCTTCAAGACCGCCTTCGAGCTCGATCAGCGCTGGGTGGTCGAGTTGGCCGCCGACCGTACGCCGGACATCTGCCAGTCCCAGTCTGTGAACATCTTCCTGCCGGGTGACGTGGACAAGTGGGACCTCCACATGCTGCACTGGTCGGCCTGGGAGCAGGGGTGCAAGTCGCTCTACTACCTGCGCTCCAAGTCCGTTCAGCGCGCCGCCCACGCGGGCGCGGAGGCGGTGGCCAGCATCGAGTTGGTCGATGAGGGGCGCACTGACTATGAGGAGTGCCTCGCCTGCCAATAGGCGGGGCCGGCGCAGGATGTGCACAACATGTTGGGGCTGATGAAGTGAGACCCCCTAGATATCGGATCGAAGCCGTGTCTAGATCGCGCCTTGAACCGCTGAGATGCATCGTCTTCCCCAGGAGAGCCTGACCGTGTCCGCAAAGTCCTCCCTGCCTGGGCTGCTCACGCCGTCCTACGCCTACAAGCCCTTCCGCTACCCCTGGGCCTACGACTTCTGGAAGCGCCAGCAGCAGGTCCACTGGATGCCGGAAGAGGTGCCTCTCGGCGAGGACCTCAAGGACTGGGCGGCCAAGCTGAACGATCGCGAGCGGAACCTGCTCACCCAGATCTTCCGGTTCTTCACCCAGTCGGACGTCGAGGTGAACGACAACTACATGGAGCGCTATTCGCGCGTCTTCCGTCCGACCGAGATCAAGATGATGCTGGCCTCGTTCTCCAACATGGAGACGATCCACATCGCCGCCTACGCCCTGCTGCTCGAGACGATCGGCATGCCCGATTCCGAGTTCACGGCCTTCCTGGAGTTCCAGGAGCTGAAGGCCAAGCACGACTACATGCAGCAGTTCGGGGTCGACACCGAGGCCGATATCGCCCGGACCCTCGCCATGTTCGGCGCCTTCACCGAGGGGCTCCAGCTGTTCGCCAGCTTCGCCATGCTGATGAACTTCCCCCGGCACAACAAGATGAAGGGCATGGGCCAGATCGTGTCCTGGTCGGTGCGGGACGAGAGCCTGCATTGTGAGGGCATCATCAAGCTCTACCACGCCTTTAACCAGGAAACGGGGGCCGTCACGCCGGCCGTGGCGGACGACATCGTCGACTGCTGCAAGACGGTGGTGAACCTGGAGGACAAGTTCATTGACCTGGCCTTCTCGGCCGGGGAGGTCCAGGGCATGACGCCGGACGACATCAAGGCCTACATCCGCTTCATCGCGGACTGGCGCCTGCGCCAGCTGGCCCTGCCGGAGGTCTACGGGGTGAAGGAAAACCCCCTGCCCTGGCTGCAGTCGATGCTGTCGGGCGTCGAGCACGCCAACTTCTTCGAGGCCCGTTCGACCGAGTACTCCAAGGCGGCGACCCGTGGGCAGTGGCACGGCGAGGCTGGCGTCTGGACGGAGTTCGACCGCCTCATGGCCCGCCGCACCGTTCCGGCGGAGCCGGCCGAGTAACCGCGCCGCTCAGGCGGTTCGCCGGCCCATCAGCTCCATCAACGCGGCCACCCGGTTGGCGGTGGACGGGTGGGTCGAGAACAGGTTGTCCATCCCCTCCCCGTGAAGGGGGTTGATGATGAACATGTG
>CANGRP010000241.1 GCA_947456005.1 Caulobacteraceae bacterium | reverse complement strand
TGGTCGAGCTCATATTGCGCACTTCTTTCCCTGCGGCCCGTCGCGAACCTACGCAGTCGGGCGTGAACCTTAATGCCAAAGAGCGGCGCACCGCTCAAATGAGGATTACGTCATGCTTTGGGATCGTCCGGAGACGATTTGAGGGCAGGATCGTGGCCATCATCGGTCCGGACGAGTTGCGCCAGGCGGGCGGACTCCTCCGGAGTGAGCAGGTCCGGCGCCTCGCCGGCGCTCCGGACCCGGGCGGCGAGGGCCAGGCCCCCCACCATTACGGCCGCCACCGGCGCCAGCCAGAGGACAAGGTTGGCGAGAGAGAAGGCGGGGCGAAGCATGACGAACTCGCCGTATCGCTCCACCAGCCAGCGACGGACGGCCAGGTCATCATCGCCCGCAGCGACCCGTTCACGGACGAGGCGGCGGAGGTCGACCGCAAGTTCGGCCTGGGAGTCCTCGATGGACTCGTTCTGGCAGACCATGCACCGGACCTCCTTGAAGAGGACCCGAGCGCGGGCCTCCTGGGCGGGGTCCGGAAGGCGCTCTGCAGGGTCGGACGCCGCGGCCAGGCAAAAGGCTGACGCCAGGGCGGCGGCTAGGGCGAGGCCGGCGCGCCTCATGTCCGGACCTCCCGACGCCGGCCCGGGGCCATCCGCAGCCGGCGATCCGTGATGGAGATCAGGCCGCCGAGGGCCATGATCCCGGGGCCGGCGAAGATCAGCACGGCGAGGGGGTTCCAGAAGCCGCGGACCAGCCAGACAGGCTCCCCTCCGGCGCCCTCCCGACGCTCTCCGAGAACCACATAGAGGTGGCTGACATCGACGCTGCAGATGGCGACCTCCGACGTCGTCTCACCCCCGGCCGGATAGAAGTGCTGGGCGGGCGTCAGCCTGCAGACTTCGCGCCCGTCGCGGCGGGCGGAGATCCGGGCCGTCTCAGCCTCATAGTTGGGCCCGTCGACCTTGCGCACCTCCTCCAGGACAAGCTCCCAGGCGCCGACCCTGAGGGACTGGCCGGGCGCCAGGGTCTGGGCGGCCTCGACCTTCCAGGCCGTCTCGAAGCAGGCGCCGAGGACGAAGACGCCGAGCCCGGCGTGGGCAAGGGTCGCGCCCCATGCCCCCCGCGGCAGGCCCCGCATCCGCCGAAGGCTCTCGGCGAGGGGCGCCTTGAAGAGCCGGACCCGCTGGGCGGCCTCCACCAGGGCGCCGACGATGAGCCAGACGGCGAGGGCGAGCCCCAGGCTGGCGAAGGCCTTGCGCGGGGTCAGCAGCCAGAGCGCCGCCAGGCCTGCGAGGACGCCCAGCACCATGGCCACGATCAGGGCGCGGAAGGCCGGGGACAGGTCCCCGCGCTTCCAGGCCAGCAGAGGGCCGAAGGGAACGAGCAGGCACAGAATCGCCATCAGCGGCGTGAAGGTCAGGTTGAAGTAGGGCGTCCCGACCGAGATGGCCTCGCCGCTCACCGCCTCCCGGATCAGGGGGAAGAGGGTGCCGAGGAGGACGGTGAGGGTCGCCGCCGACAACAGGATGTTGTTCGCCACCAGAGCGCTCTCCCGGCTGATGGGGGCGAAGACCCCCCCGGGTGCGAGGCTGGGCGCCCGCCAGGCGAAGAGGGCGAAGGCGGATCCGGCGGTGGCGAGGAGGATGGCGAGCAGGAGGACCCCCCGGGTGGGATCCACGGCGAAGGCGTGGACCGAGGTCAGGACCCCGGAGCGCACGAGGAAGGCGCCGAGCATGGAGAAGCTGAAGGCGGCGAGGGCCAGGAAGACCGTCCAGCCCGGCAGGGCGCCGCGCTTCTCGGTGACCACGGCGGAGTGCAGCAGGGCCGTCGCGACAAGCCAGGGCATGAAGCTGGCGTTCTCGACCGGGTCCCAGAACCACCAGCCGCCCCAGCCAAGCTCGTAGTAGGCCCAGTAGGAACCGAGGGTGATCCCGACGGTCAGGAAGCTCCAGGCCGCCAGGGTCCAGGGGCGGACCCAGCGGGCCCAGGCCGCATCGATCCTTCCCTCCACCAGAGCCGCCACCCCGAGGGAAAAGACCACCGACAGTCCGACATAGCCCGCGTAGAGGAAGGGGGGGTGCACCGCCAGGGCGGGGTCCTGGAGCAAGGGATTGAGCGAACGGCCCTCCACCGGCGGATCCGCGAGCCGAACGAAGGGATTGGAGGCCAGGACCGTGTAGGCCAGGAAGACGGAGCCGATCAGGCCCTGGACCGCCACGGCGGTGGCCTTCAGGTCTCGGGGAAGATCGCGGCCGCGGCCCGCCAGCACGGCCCCGAAGCCCGTGAGCGCGATGTTCCAGAGCAGCATCGAGCCTTCATGGCTGCCCCAGGCGGCGGCCACGCGATAGAGCACCGGCTTCTCGGAGTGGGAGTTGGCCGCCACATTCGCCACCGAGAAGTCCGACACGACGAAGGCGTAGACGAGGGCGGCGAAGGAGAAGGCCAGTACGCCAAAGCTCGCCAGGGCGGCGCCCTCTCCGGCCCCCGCCAGGAGGACCGAACGCCGGACGCGTCCGGCGGCCGACAGGCCCGTCTGCGCCAGGGACAGGACAAGGGCCAGGATCAGGGCGAAGGCGCCGAACTCGACAATCATGACGCCGGTCCCGGCGCGCTGGCGCCGCGCCACTCTCCCTGGGCCTTCAGGGAGTCGGCCACCTGCTTGGGCATGTAGGTCTCATCGTGCTTGGCCAGGACCTGCCGGGCCTCGAAAACCCCGTCTGACCGGAAGGCGCCGGTGGCGACGATTCCCTGCCCTTCGCGGAACAGGTCAGGAAGGTCGCCCCGGTAGTGGACCCGGTCCGCGGCGATGTTGTCCCGGACACTGAACTCAACCCGCCCATCGTTGTGATGGACCACGCTGCCATCGACCACGAGTCCCCCCAGCTGAACGGATTGCCCGGGAGGCGGGCGCGCGGCGTCAGCCTGGGCGGGGGTGTAGAAGTAGGAGATGGAATCCCCCAGACCCCAGAGGGTCAGACCCGCCGCCAGGGCCAGCACAGGGGCGACGACGGCGATGATGGTCAGCCGCCGGCGTGCGCGGGGGGATCGGGGCATCCAGCCGGTCATTTCATGGGCTCCGCTGCAGCGGCCTTCTCAAGCTCATCCAGCACCTGGGGCTGGCCGGCGTACCGGCGGCGCGCCTGGTCCAGGGCGGCGTCGCGCCGGGCGGCGTCGCCCAGGACCGCATAGGAGCGCACCAGCCTGACCCAGCCGTCGGGATCGTCCGGGTTGTCCTGGAGACGCTTGGCGAGACCCGCCACCATCTGACCGATCATGTCGGACGCAGGCCCCTCCGCCGCGGCGGGCGCCGGCGACCGGATCTCGCGGATGGCGGCGTCGATGTCGGCGCGCCGGGGATCCTCGGGAGGCAGTTCGGCGGCGATGGCCTGGAGGTCCCGCACCGCACCCTCCCGGTCGCCGGACGCCACGCGCCCGCGGGCCAGGTGGAAGCGGGCCGACAGGGAACGGGGGTCAAGGCGGACGGCCTCGGCGAAGACCTCGCGCGCCTCGGCGGTGACCTCACCCCCCGAGCGGGCGAGGAGGCTGAGACCCAGCATCTCCCACAGGTCGGCGCGCCCGGGCGCCAGGTCGATCGCCCGGCGCAGGGCCCTGGCGGCCGCCGCGGGGTTGTCCGACTGGGCCTCGGCAAGGGCGAGAAAGCGGTAGCCCTCCGCCTCCGGCCGGACCTCCAGAGCTTCGCGCAGGACGGCGGCCAGCTGGGGCGGGGTCAGGTCGGTCAGTCGGCCCTCCCGCCAGCTCTCGATCCGGTGGTCAAGCGGCTGGTCAGCCAGGCCCGGCTGGCCCAGGACCAGGTATCCCGCCAGGGCGGCGAGGCCGACGCCCGCAGCGGCGGCCAGGAGCACCGGACGCTGCCCCGTGGGCGCGGCCCATCCGGTCTTCGCGGACTCCGCGGCGCCCAGCAGGCGGCGGCCCGCCTCGGC
>CANGRP010000240.1 GCA_947456005.1 Caulobacteraceae bacterium | reverse complement strand
TCGGTCCGCGGCACGTAGGCCTCGGGCTGGTAATAGTCGTAGTAGGAGACGAAGAACTCCACGGCGTTGTCCGGGAAGAAGCTCTTGAACTCGCTGTAGAGCTGGGCCGCCAGGGTCTTGTTCGGCGCCAGGATCAGGGCCGGGCGCTGGGTCTCTTCGATCACCTTGGCCATGGTGAAGGTCTTGCCCGAGCCCGTGACGCCCAGCAGCACCTGGTCGTGCTCACGCCCCTCAAGACCCGCGACGAGCTCGGCGATGGCCGTCGGCTGGTCGCCCGCCGGGGCGTAGTCCGAGACCAGCCGGAAGCGCCGCCCGCCCTCGGATTTCTCCGGGCGGTAAGGCCGGTGCGGCCGCCAGGACAGGTCCGCGGCGGCGGCGTCGAAGGCGAAGACCGCCGAGGCGTCGGCGAGTCCGGGCGGGGGGCTGGAAGGCATGGCGTGAGATTAGGGCCCCGCCGGGGGTGGCGCCAGTGCGGTGGCGAGGAAAGTCAGCGTTTCCCGCGCCTCTTCAGCGCCGCCGCGTAGGCGTCGTCGATCTCCTTGAGCGTCATCTCGCCAGCCTTCACCTTGACGCCATTAAAGAAGAAGGTGGGCGTGCTTTCGACGCCCCGGGAGGTCGCCGTTTCCAGGTCGGCGTCGAGAGCGGCCTGGCCGGCGGCGTCGGCGAGGCAGGCGTTCACCGCGCCGCCCGAGATCCCGCCCGCCGCCGCAGCCTCCAGCAGGGCGGCGCGGGCGTCGCCGGTCTCGAACATCTCCTTCTGTCGGCGGAAGAAGGCCTTGGTCACGTCATAGTACCCTTCGGGGCCGGCGCATCTGGCGAGCAGGAAGCCCGCAGCGGCCACATTCTGGGGGTCCGTAAGGACCGGCCTCAGAACGAAACGGACCTTGCCGGTGTCGATGTATCGCGCCTTGAAGGCCGGGAAGACCTCGTTGGCGAAGCGGCCGCAGTGGGAGCAGGTCAAGGAGGCGAACTCTTCCACGAGGACGGGGGCGTCCGGTCGTCCCATCACCCTGTCGGGCCCGACCGGAACTCCGGCCGCCCGGGCCTCAGACGCCGCCAGGCCAAGAAGGATCGTGGCCATGAGGGCGATGATCGGGCGCATGGGGTTTCTCCTCCGACGCCCCCTGGGGACAGGGGAACGCTCTCCAACTCGGGCCGGGTCCGTAATGCTGCACTGCAATAGGGGCTTGCGAATCTGTCTACCAGAAGGCATACGCTGTCACCAATCGCCATTGTCCGAGCTCCGGCGTGTAGGAGACGGGCAGGTCGATCTGGCCACCAGCATGTGCAGGGGGCCTGATCGACACAGCTGTCTGGGGGCGCTCCGCCCTCGCCGCACGGGACCCCTTCCTTGTCAGATCTTCCTCAGGCGCGCGCCCCATGGCGTGGAGTCGTGATCTCTATTCTGATGGGCGCCGGACTGGGCGCAGCGCTCGGCGGCGCCTACCTCGGCGGCCTGAAGGCCGCCTCCGGATCGTCGCCGGCCGAGATCGACTTCGCCGGTTCCAACTTCGGCGTCGGCCCGGACCTGCGTCCCGTCTCCGCGGTGGAGACCCTGGCGCCCCGGGGCGGCGGACGCGCGGCCTCCCGGGACCTCGACTGCCTGACCCAGGCCGTCTACTTCGAGGCCCGGGGCGAAAGCCCCGCCGGCCAGGCCGCGGTCGCCCAGGTGGTGCTGAACCGGGTCCGTAAGGCAGGGTTTCCGAAGTCCGTTTGCGGCGTGGTCTTCCAGGGTTCGACCCGAGGGACGGGCTGCCAGTTCTCCTTTACCTGCGACGGCTCGATGAACCGGACCCGGGAGTCGAGGGCCTGGTCCCAGGCCCGGCGCATCGCCACCCGCGCCCTCTCCGGCGCGGTGATGACCGCGGTCGGAGACGCCACCCACTTCCACACGGTGCACGTCTCTCCGGGCTGGAGCCAGGACCTCCGCGAGGTGGCCCAGGTCGGCCTTCATATCTTCTACCGGATGGGTCGCCCCGCCGTGAGTGAGCAGCTCGCCGAGGCGACGGAGTCTCCGGTCGCCGCGGACCTGAGGGTGTCTGAAGCGCGACTGGTGTCCGGCCCGCCCAGCGATCCCGTCGAGGTGGTGGAAGCACCGCCCATGCCCGCTCTGACCGCGCCCCAGGGGGCCGAGCCCGCCGCCGGAGCGCCCGCGGCCTGAGCCCTGCGCGTCCCGCCGAAGTTCAGGCGGCGTCGAGTCCGATGTCCAGGCTGGGCGCAGAGTGGGTCAGGGCGCCGACGCTGATCACCTGCACCCCCGTCTCGGCGATGGCCCGGACCGTGGCCAGGTCCACCCCGCCCGACGCCTCCAGTGTGACCCGGCCGGCCGTCATGGCGACAGCTTCGCGCAGGTCTCCCAGGCTGAAATTGTCCAGCATGATCACGTCCGGCGAGAGGGGCAGGGCCTCGGCCAACTGGCTGAGGCTGTCGACCTCGAGCTCCACCTTCACCAGGTGTCCGGCCACAGCGCGGGCGCGCTCCAGGGCGGGCCGGACGCCGCCGCAGGCGGCGACATGGTTGTCCTTGATGAGGATGGCGTCATCCAGGCCGAACCGGTGATTGACGCCGCCGCCGCATCGGACGGCGTACTTCTCCAGGCTCCGCAGGCCCGGCGTGGTCTTGCGGGTGTCGGTGATCTGCGCGCCGGTTCCCGCCACAGCCTCCACATAGGCCCGGGTCAGGGTGGCGATGCCCGACAGCCGACCCGCAAGGTTCAGGCCTGTGCGCTCGGCGGACAGGACCGCCCGCGCCGGCGCTTCGGCGCGGGCCAGGACCTGCCCAGGGGCGACCGGATCGCCGTCCCGGACCAGGACCTCGAAGCGGGCCTCCGGCGCCAGGGCGTGAAGGGCGAGGCGGGCGCAGGACAGGCCGGACAGGACCCCCGGACGGCGGGCGGTCCAGCTCACCGAGAGTCGCGCCGCTTCGGGGATGCAGGCCTGGCTGGTCAGGTCCCCGGCGCGGCCGAGATCCTCCGCCAGCGCCATCCGGACAATGGGTTCAACGAGGAGATCCGGGATCTGCGGGGTCACGCCGCCCTCCGGGACAGGGACCCTGCCTCCAGGCGGACGAGGGTGCGACGAGCCTCAGCCGCCGCCGCTGGGAAGTCGGCGCGGAAGTGCGCGCCCCGGCTTTCCCGCCGTTCGAGGGCGCACTCGGCGATCAGGCGCGCCGCGATCAGGGGACCGGCCTCCGGGAAGCGGGCGCCGAGGGCGTCGAGCCGGGAGAGGAGCCGTTCCAGGCCTGTCGTCTCGCGGATCACGCCGGCCTCCCGGCTCATGGCCCTGCGCAGGGCCTGGAGCGCTTCGTCGGGGAGGAGTGCGAGTTTCCGGGTCCGCGCAAGCGGCCGCGGGGCGCCGATGCGGCGAGAGGCCGCCCGCCCAGCCCGGGCGCCGAAGACGGCGGCCTCAAGAAGCGAGTTTGACGCCAGGCGATTGGCGCCGTGGACCCCGCTGGAGGCGCATTCCCCAGCAGCGTAGAGCCCGGCGAGCGTCGTCGCCCCATCGGCGTCCGTAAGGATCCCGCCCATATGGTAGTGGCAGGCGGGCGCCACCGGGATCGGCGCGATCCTCGGATCCAGCCCCGCGCTGCGGCAGGCCGCAAAGACGGTGGGGAAGGCCGTCGGGAAATGGGCGCCGACTGTGGGGCGGGCGTCCAGGAAGGCGCCTCGACCCGCCTCGCGCTCGGCATGGATGGCCCGGGCCACGACATCCCGGGGGGCGAGCTCGGCGTCAGGATGCAGGCCGGTCATGAACCGCTCGCCCGCTGCGTTCACCAGCCAGGCCCCTTCGCCGCGAAGGGCCTCCGTCACCAGGGGCGCCGGGTCGCGGCCGACATCCAGGGCCGTCGGATGGAACTGGACGAACTCCGGGTCGGCGAGGGTCGCCCCGGCCAGGGCCGCCGCGGCGAGGCCCTCGCCCAGCAGGGCCGAAGGGGTGGTG
>CANGRP010000239.1 GCA_947456005.1 Caulobacteraceae bacterium | reverse complement strand
GGCGCGCCGCAAAGCGAAGTCACCATCCACCTCGTCGATGGCGACTACGACCACGGCCGGGTGCTTGGCCGATGGCCCGTGCCCGTGGAGCCGGGCGACATGCCCGAAACCCTCGAACAGCGCGTCACCGCCCTGGAGCCCGAGGTCATGACCCGGACCCTCATCGACCTCGCCGAAGGCCGGCTGGAGCCGTCTCAGGCGTCCTGAAGCTCGGCCCTTCCTGGTACCGGAAGCCGGTTCCCGACCGCCGCGGCGCGCCTTGAGCCGCGCTCGATTTCCTTCATGAGATCATGGCAATAGACGCCGAAGTCCACCTGGATCGTGTGCCGCTTGGAGGCATAGTACTGGCCCATGTGCAGGGCCTCGTCCTCGGCGATGATCCGTTCCATGTCGGCGGGCGAGGGGGGCAGGTACCTGCCGGTCAGGTAGGCGGCCACAAACTTGGCCTGCTGCTCGGCGAAGTTGACCAGGGTCGGCAGGGGCTGGGCCAGGCCCATATAGAAGAGGTTGGGCACGCCGGGCTTCATCATCCGCTTGAACAGCGGCAACCGGTGATCGGAGTCCGGCACGAAGGCCGGGTCCTCGAAGAAGGGGAACTTCATGTCGTAGCCGGTGGCGTAGATGATGACGTCCACGTCCTCGACGCTGTCGTCGGTAAAGCGCACCTGCCGGCCCTCCAGGGCCTTGATCCCGGGCCGGAAGGTGATGTCGCCGCAGCCCGCCCGGGTCAGGAACTCGCCGCTGACGGACGGGTGGGCCTCCAGCGGCTCATGGTCGGGCTTGGGCAGGCCATAGTCCTCCATGGCGCCCAGGGTCTTCTTGATGGTCTGGCGGGCGAGGGCGAGCCCCAGCTTGCGGGGCATCCAGGAGGGCATGGCCGCCTTGTCCGCCGGCCGGCCGTTCATGTACTTGGGCAGCACCCAGACCCCGCGCCGGGCCGAGACGATCAGCCGGCCCGCCAGGGGCCGCTGGGACAGCTCCGAGGCGATGTCCATGGCCGAATTGCCCATGCCCACGACCACCACGGTCTTGCCGCGGACGTCCACGGGATCGAAGGGCGTGCGGTAGGCGTGGGAGTGGAAGGCGACGCCGTCGAAATGGCCAGGATACTCCGGCGTGCGGGGGCTCCAGTGATGCCCGTTGCACACAAAGAGGACGTCGTAACGCCTTGTTTCACCTGTCGAAAGCGTCACATTCCAGATCCCGTCGGAGTCCCGCACCGCCATGGTCACGGCGGTGTTGAAGGTGATGGTCTCGCGCAGGCCGAAATGGTCGACATAGTCGTGGAAGTACTGCAGCAGCTGGCTGTGGTGCGGAAAGTCCGGCCAGCCGGCGGGCACGGGATAGTCCTCGAAGGCCAGGCGCCACTTGGACGTATCGATGTGCAGGCTCTGGTAGCAGGCCGAGTGGCCGTTCGGGTTGTTGTAGTACCAGTTGCCGCCGATGTTGTCGGACATCTCGAAGCAGTCGTAGGGAACGCCCAGGTCCTTGAGCTTCTTGGCCGTGGTGAAGCCGGAGCAGCCGGCGCCGATGATGCAGGCCTTGGGCAAGGGGGCCATCTGGGGTCTCCGATCCGTTTCCCGTTCGAATTCAGGAGTCTGGGGCCGAATGCGCCAAGGTCAAGCCTGCCCCGGGGTCAGCCTGGGTTTCGTTTCGGGTGATGCACATTCGCCGCCGATCCGGACCAATTCCATTAGGGCAGCAATGGAGAAGGATCTTGGAGGGGCGTCATTAGAAGGACTCTCACTTTCGCGCGTGTCGCTGCCACATGGAGATTGAATCGGGCCGAGCTTTCTCGGTCGGCGCCGTTGGCTGGAAGATAGCGTTGGTAGACACCTTCAAACACAATGACCTCCTCGAATTCCTTGCCCTTGGATTTGTGTATTGTCATCACTGTCACCCCGCGATGCGGGCGCGTTGTGGCAGCGAACTGATCCTCGACCACGGCAGCTGCTAGGTGCTCGCGGGCATCGCGGTAAGCGCCGTGCGTTCGCCAGGTTTCAGCCAGACGCCCTTCGATCTGAGCGCCGCGCTGGAGCAAACGCAGATGGCGCGCCTCGTTAGCGATATGCTTGAGCTCCTTGCGCGAGCTTTCTGCGAGGATGGCCCTGACGAGCCGCCAGTCCGACATCGGATCGCCGGTCAGTTGTATCCGCTGTACCTGCGCGACCAGATCGCGGACGTCCGTCGGAATGCCCCTCGCTCCGTAGCCGGCATCGCCGCGGTGTCGGACTTGCTCGGCAGCCTTTCTTAGGCGACCGGCTTTAGTCAAGGCCGTCGTTCCAGCGGCTTCCGTGCGCCCGATCTCAAAGGAAGCAAGAGCCTCAAGAGCCGTAGCGGCCAGCTGGTGGGGATCGTCGTGCGGCTCCAAGAGGAGGGCAATAAAGGCGGAGGCGAGGATCGGCCCCTCGGCCGAGACCAGGATTTCGGCAGGGTAACGTGGCAAGCCGTGGTCGTCACCGCGTATGTAGTCGAAAACCCCTATCGCCAGGGCGTTGGTGGGGACGAGGATCGCGACAGACCAGTCCGGCGATCGCCTATTGCGGTTCACCGCCCTTAGCACAGCCTCCTTCAACGGCCGCAACCCCTGACCTCGGTAGCGTTCGACAGTGACGCCAACGTACGGCTCTGGCCTGAAGACGCCGTCAAGGATGGCGTCGGCGAACCGGGTTATGTCAGTACCGGCACTGCGGTTGTTCTCGCTGCCGAAGTCGAAGGCCGCGGGTGTGAAGGCGGCGATGAACTCGTCGAATCGCTGGGGATCAGCGCCCTTGAAGTCGTAGATGCGCTGCTTTGGGTCACCGAGCGCAATCAGCCGGCTCCGCAGGCCAAGGGTGAAGATCATCTTCCACTCCTCGGAGTTCGTATCCTGGAATTCGTCGACGATGATCAGCGGGTAGGCCCGGGCATAGGCTTCAGCCAGGAGCGGCAATCGGGTGAACAATTCTACGAGCAAGTTCGGGAAGAGGTCGAAGGCCACAAGGCCCTCTTCGTCAAAGAGCTGCCGCTGCCGGGCGATACGGGCGACTCCATCGAGACCAGCCAGCCGATCCCGCGCCTGGGTCGGCAAGAGCAACCGAACCCCCGGTTTGGCGCAAAGCAGATAGCCGTGGCTCTTCAGGATCGCCCAGGCAAATCCATGGTAGGTGTTGATCTCGATCCTCGAGAGCTGAGCGGAACCGATACTGGCCGCGGCCTGCTCTGCGACGCGCGCGACCGTCGCGCGCGCGAAGCTCAGGAACAGGGCCTTGCCCGAGTCGCCCAGCCGGTCGGCGTCGAGATCCACGCAGGCCTTCGCAAGGGCAATTGTGGTCTTGCCGGAGCCCGCGCCGCCTCGAACGAGCACATGTCCCGTGGTCGCCAGAAGCCGTTGCTTCTCGTCGGTGAGGATCAGGACCATGCGGGCTACTTGAACAGATCATCAAGGACCGGGGCAGGAGAGGGTGGGGCAGTAGGCAGGGGTGGGGGCGGCTGCGCCATGTCCTTCAAGGCGGCCAAGATAGTCAGCATGGTTTGGGGCACGTGCCCGACGGCGGTGCACTGCTCGAAGAAGACCGTGAGGAAGTCCGCGCCCTTCTTGTGGAGGAAGAGAGCCTTGAAGGCGGCTTGGGGCGTGCCCAGAGGCGGCAGGTGGATGGCGAGGGCGGGCGGCCACTCGCCCTGACTGTTGAACCAGGTGACGAACCAAGTCTGCATGTCGAGCGGGACTTCCGCGCCCAAGAGGTTCTCGAACCCGGCGTAAGGCTGCTCGAAAGCCTGGTCGCATGCGGCCTCGATAATCGCTTTGTCGGCAGGGGTTTGCTGGTCGAAGACTGCGGCGGTTACCTTGCCAAGACCCCTGAAGAAGCGGGCAAAGTCGGCCACCGCGGTTTGGCTGCTAGCGTCGAACGGCACCCAGCCTAGCGTGTCTAGCCGATCGTAGGTCTGCGGCTCGAGCTTAGCTAGCTTCTGGGCCGCTGCG
>CANGRP010000238.1 GCA_947456005.1 Caulobacteraceae bacterium | reverse complement strand
TCATGGCTGCCAGCGGCATGTGCGACGCCGGCCGGGTGCGCCGCCACCTCAAGCGCCTGCTCTGGAACCGCGAGGCCACCGTCCTGATCACCGGCTACCAGGCTGTGGGCACGCTCGGCCGGCTGCTGGTCGATGGGGCCCGCCGCGTGCGGATCCAGGGCGAGGAGTTCCGCGTCCGGGCGCGTATCCGCAGCATCGAGGTCTATTCCGGCCATGCCGACGCCGCCGGCCTGGTGGAGTGGGCCCGCGCCCGTGGGCCCATACGCGGGTCGGTCTTCCTCGACCATGGCGAGCCCCCGGCGTTGGAGGGGCTGGCGACGCGTCTGGCGGAGGCGGGGACGCCCCGGGAGCGGATCGTCATTCCCCAGGTCGACCAGGCCTATCGCCTGACGCCAGCCGGCGCAGAGGCCGGGCCTGCCCCGACGCCGCGGATCGCCCCCGGCCTCGCCGCCATTCCCGACTGGCACAACGCCCGGGCCCAGCTGATCCTCGACCTCAACGACCGCCTGGAGGGCCTGCCGCCCGGCGCGCGCGAAACCCTGATCCGGCGGATCGGCGAACTTGTCGCCGGCGCCGAGGAGACCTGACGCCATGAGACTCATCGCCGCAATCGTCCTTCCCGGCGCCCTGGTCCTCGCCCTGGCCGGATGCGCCACAACAGCGGGTGAAGAGGGTCCCTCTGCCGCCAATGGACAGCTCCTGGCGGAGGCCCAGTGCGGGACCTGCCACGCCGTGACCGGCGAGGCCCAGCCCGGCCAGGCGCCATCCTTCACAAGCCTCGCCGCGCGCTACCGGGCCCACAGCCTGAGGGCCCGGCTGACGGAGATCGATGAGACCGGGCATTTCAACATGCCGCCCCTGAAGATGGGGGATGCCGATGTCGAGGACATCGCCGCCTGGCTGGACAGCCTGCCTCTGCCCTGACCCCCGGTCCTTTGCGGCAGATCAAGGTGACGGCGCCGCGGGCATGGTCAATGGACCCGCTCACGGAGACGACAGCCATGGTGGCCTCCCCCGCTCGACGCGACGCTCGCAAGGCGCACAGGAGGCATGCCCCAGGCCCCCTGGCGGTCGGCGCCGTCCTCGTTGCGACGGCCGCCCTGGCGGCCTGCCACCGCCCCATTCCGCCCAACGTCACGCCCCCTGGCGAGACGGCGGCCTTCTCAGAACCCAGTCCGGGCGCCGCTGCGGCCCGGGAGACGGAGATCCCGAAATGACAGTTTCCGAACGCACCCGCATCCTGGTCGCGGCGGGCGGCGGCGCGCGCTGGATCGAGCGCTCCCGTGATCACGCCGACCCTGTCACCCTGGGCGAGATGAAGCCGCCAGCCGTGCACCATCACCAGGGGCCGCCGGGCGTGTCGTTCGAGAGCGCTACCGCCATGCGGCACGGGACCGGCCAGCATGACCTGGCCGATCGTCGTCGGGAGGCCTTCGCCAAGGAACTCGCCGAGCTTCTCAATACGCAGGCGGTGAAGGGTGAGTACGAACACCTTGTCCTCGCCGCCCCGCCACGCCTCCTGAAGGCGATCCGCGAGCGGCTTTCGGATACCGCGCGTGGGCGAATCCTGGCGGAGATTCCCAAGGACCTGCTGAAGGTCTCCAACCACGACATCAAGGACTGGCTCCGGGCGCCCGGCATCCTCTGAGAGCGTTCCGCTAGATCATGTTCCGATAAGTGGGAACCGCTCATCGGATCCAAAAATGATCTAATATATTGAAATGATGTCTCTTTTCGTCCTTTCAGATGTTGCGTCTGAAAGGAGCAGGCTCTGGCGGGAATCGGTGGTTCGGGTCCATCTGGTCGCGGGCGTCGCCGGGAGGCGTGAGCGTGACGAAGGCCATAACTGCACCTGTCCTGGCGACCTTGACCCTCAATCCGGCCCTGGACCTCCAGACCGGCGTGGACATCGTCGAGCCAGAGAACAAGCTGCGCTGCGACGTCCCCCGACAGGACGCGGGCGGCGGCGGCGTGAACGTCGCCCGGGTCCTGGGCCGGCTGGGTGGGAGGGCGACCTGCATCCTGCCCCTCGGCGGCCCAGCCGGCCAGGCCCTCCAGGCCCGCCTCGCCGATGAGGGCCTGGACGCCCTGGTGGTCCCGATCGCCGGTGAGACCCGTCAGAGCTTCACCGTTTTCGACCGTTCGCGGGGCGCGGAGTTCCGCTTCGTCCTTCCAGGCCCCAGGCTAAAGGCCTTGGAGGTCCGCGCCCTGGAGACGGCGCTGGCGGATCTCTCGCCGGCTCCGGAGGTCCTGGTGGCCAGCGGCAGCCTGCCGGCCGGCATGGATCCAACCCGCCTCGCCCGTCTCGCTGCGCGTGTGCGCCGCCAGGGCGTGAAGCTCGCCCTGGACGCTTCGGGCGAGGGGCTCAGGGCCGGACTGGAGGCCGGTGTCTGGCTTGTGAAACCCAACCTTCGGGAGTTGCAGCAGTGCCTCGGGCGGGACCTGCCCGATCTCCCGGCACAGCTCGCCGCCGCCCGCGGGCTGGTCGATGAAGGTCGCGCTGCCTGGGTGGCCCTGAGCCTCGGTGGGCGAGGGGCCCTGCTGGTTGGCGCCGGCTTCGCCGCCCACGCGCCCGCCTTGCCGATCACCCCGGTCTCCACAGTCGGCGCCGGAGACAGCTTCCTCGCGGGCCTCGTCTGGGAGCTTTCCCGGGGCCGCCCGCCGCGCCAGGCGCTGGCGACCGCTGTCGCCGCCGCCTCGGCGACCCTGATGTCGCCCGGTTCCGGCATGGCCCGCAGCGCCGATATCCGGCGCCTGAGGCCCAGGGTGCGGATTGAGGTCCTGGTGGGCGGCTAGCCCTTCACCAGGCCGCCGACCAGCATGCGCACCTCGCCCTCGCCCCAGGCGGGCAGGAGAAGGCGCTGGCCGCCTCCCGCGGCATAGAGGGTGGGCCGCATCAGCTCCACCGTGGCGCTGGCCTGGGCGCGCAGAAGGGTGAACACCTCAGGCAGGTCGACATCATCGAGGAAGAGGCCAAGCAGCAGGTCGCTCTGCACCGCTGGGGGTGCGACCTCCAGGTCGTTGAAGCGGAAGCGTTCCGGCCGGCTGAAGACATCCAGGATGAAGGTCTCCGCGCCGGAGGCCTCGATCTTGATCTCCGAAAGGTCGTCCCAGAAGGGAACCTCCGCCTGACCGCGCTTCAGTCCCTCCCAGTAGGCGAGCAGCCGGGCAAGGGGAGGGGCCAGGGGGCCGTCGACGGCGAAGGGCGCGGCCTGGGTCATCGAGGGTCCTTCCGGGCGCTGCAGAATCTGGAGCCGCATCCTAGCTTCCGCCCGGAGAAGGTGAAAGCGCGGCGTCCGGGCAGTTGACCTTACGGCGTTCTGCCCTTTGGATGCGGGTGCGGCGGGGGTGGAGGCCGCAGTAGGGTGATTTCGAGCGTTCCCGACGCCCTGGCCATGAACCTGGTCGCGGTCCATTCTCAGGGAGTGTTTTCATGTCCAGCGCCCAGGCCGACACCGTCGACCGGCTGCCGCTTCGCACCAAGTTCTTCTTCGGGATCGGATCCGTAGGCGACTCCATCATCCTCGCCACGGTCGGCTCCTACGCCATGCTCTACTACAACCAGATCCTGGGGTTGAACGTTGTCCTGGCCGGGCTCGCCGTCTCCGCAAGCCTGGTCTTCGACGGCTTTGCGGATCCGGTCATCGGATCCCTGTCGGACCGCACCCGTGGCCGGTTCGGCCGGCGGCATGGCTATCTCTTCCTCGCCCCGCTCCCCATCGCCCTTTCGGTCATCGCGGTCTTTAATCCGCCGGCGGGGGCCTCTGACCTGGTCCTCTTCCTCTGGTTCGCCCTGTCGGTGAGGTTCATGCGGGTCTCGATCAGCCTCTTCAATACGCCCCACCTGGCCCTGGGAGGTGAGTTGTCGAGCGATTACATCGAACGCTCGAAGGTGCTCAGCTGGAACAACTTCTTCACCTGGGCGGGTGGGGCGGGCATGAATTTCCTGGCGCTGCACTTCGTCTTCAAGGCCAC
>CANGRP010000237.1 GCA_947456005.1 Caulobacteraceae bacterium | reverse complement strand
CGCAGACCCACTCTGGGCTCTGCTCCAGGATCAGCCGGGTGCCGTTCCAGGCGCCGCGCTGCTTCGCCCCCTCCAGGCCCCAGTCGTGGAGCGCGTAGAGGTTGGTGAAGATCCGGTCCTTGTCTTCGAGAATACCGACCACGATGCGCCCCTAAGCCTATAGACCGATCCGGCTCACGCCGACCGCAGAACCCCGCCCGATCACTGCGCCGCCTCCTTCGCCTTGCCGCGCTTCTTCGGCTCGGCGTTGGGGATGGACTTCAGCGCCTTGGCCGCCGAGCCGTCGTAGAGGGACGGGGCGGACAGGACCTGGGACCCGCCCTCCGGGGCCGAACCCTGGCGGCCGATGACCGAGCCGGGCGCCCGCGGCTTGCCAGCGATGAACTCGTCGAGGACCTGCTCGAAGGTCTCGGGCGTGAGGTCCTCGTAGTAATAGTCGTTGATGGCGGCCATGGGCGCGTTCGAGCAGGCGCCCAGGCATTCCACCTCCTGCCAGGTCACCTTGCCATCCGCAGACAGGTGGTCGCGGTCACCAAAGCGGCGCTGGCAGATGGCCTTCAGGTCATTGGCGCCCCGCAGCATGCAGGGCGTGGTGCCGCAGACCTGAACGAGGGCGTGGGAGCCCACAGGCTCCAGCATGAACATGGTGTAGAAGGTGGCGATCTCGTAGACGCGGATCACAGGCATGCCGAGGGTCTCGGCCACCACCCGGATGGAGGGCTCGGAGACCCAGCCCTGCTGCTTCTGGACCAGCCAGAGAAGCGGGATGACGGCGGACTGCTGGCGGCCCTCGGGGAATTTGGCGATCCACCCCTTCGCCTGCTCCAGGCTCTCGGCGCTGAAGGCGAAGCTGTCGGGCTGGTTGGCGGCTAGCCTGCGGACGCTCACGTGACCGGCCTCACTTGATGAAGTCGACGCGCACGATCCGCGCGTCCGAAACGGTGTAGATGGCGGCCACCTCGAAGGGATCGGACCCCGGCGCGCGGAAGACCCGCTCGTGGTCGATCACGTGATGGCCCACCACCATGCGATTGAGCAGCTCGGCCCGGTTCTGCGGGAAGTCGGCGAAAACCTGGCGATACTTCTCGCGGTAGGCGGCGATGCCGGAGATGGTGACGGCGCCGTTGAAGTCGGCGACCACCACGTCGTCGGAGAAGACTGCGCAGTGGGCGTCCAGGTCCTGGGCGTTGTAGGCCTCGAACTGGGCCTCGACGACGTCGAAGGGGGTGATGCAGACGGGCGCGCTCACCGGTCCACCTCGCCGAAAACGATGTCGAGGGAGCCAAGGATGGCCGAGACGTCGGCCAGCATGTGCCCCTGGCAGAGCCAGTCCATGGCCGAGAGATGGGCGAAGCCCGGCGCCCGGATCTTGCAGCGGTAGGGCTTGTTGCCGCCGTCGCTGACCAGGAAGACCCCGAACTCACCCTTGGGCGCCTCGACCGCGGCGTAGATCTCGCCGGCCGGGGTGTGCAGGCCCTCGGTGTAGAGCTTGAAGTGATGGATCAGGGCTTCCATCGAGCGCTTCATGTCGCCGCGGCGGGGCGGGGCGTACTTGTTGTCCTCGGTCAGGACCGGGCCCGGCGTCCTGCGCAGGCGCTCCACGCACTGGAGCATGATCTTCACGCTCTCGCGCATCTCCTGCATGCGGCAGAGATAGCGGTCGTAACAGTCGCCGTTGACGCCCAGCGGGATGTCGAAGTCGAGCTCGCTGTAGCACTCGTAGGGCTGGCTGCGACGCAGGTCCCAGGCGATGCCGGAGCCCCGGACCATGACGCCGGAAAAGCCCCAGGCCATGGCCTGCTCGCGACTGACCACGCCAATGTCGACATTCCGCTGCTTGAAAATCCGGTTTCCCGTCATCAGCTTATCGATGTCGCCCAGGGGCCTGTGGAAGCCCTTGGCCCAGGTCTCGATATCATCGATCAGGGCGTCCGGCAGGTCCTGGTGGACGCCGCCAGGCCGGAAGAAGTTGGCGTGCAGGCGCGCGCCCGAGGCGCGCTCATAGAAGACCATCAGCTTCTCGCGCTCCTCGAAGCCCCAGAGCGGCGGCGTCAGGGCGCCGACGTCCAGAGCCTGGGTCGTCACGTTCAGCAGGTGATTGAGGACGCGGCCAATCTCGCAGAAGAGCACCCGGATCAGCTGGGCCCGGACCGGGACCTCGATGCCCGCCAGGCGCTCGATTGCCAGGCAGAAGGCGTGTTCCTGGTTCATCGGCGCGACGTAATCGAGCCGGTCGAAATAGGGCACGTTCTGGAGGTAGGTGCGGGCCTCCATCAGCTTCTCGGTGCCGCGGTGCAGGAGGCCGATGTGCGGATCCACCCGCTCGACGACCTCACCGTCCAGTTCCAGCACCAGGCGCAGCACGCCGTGGGCGGCGGGATGCTGCGGCCCGAAGTTGATGTTGAACTTGCGGACGGGTGTTTCCGGAAGAACGGGGGCTTCCGGCAGGGCGGGGCCCGCGGCGAGATCGTCAGCCATCAGCGCGCCTCCCCCTTCTCGTCGCCAGGCAGGACGTACTGCGCGCCTTCCCAGGGCGAAAGGAAATCCCAGTTCCGGTACTCGACCGACTTCACGGGCTCGTAGACCACCCGCTTCAGCTCATCGTCGTAGCGCAGCTCGACATAGCCGCTCATCGGGAAGTCCTTGCGCAGGGGATGCCCGTGGAAGCCGTAGTCAGTGAGGATGCGCCTCAGGTCCGGATGCCCGGAGAAGAAGACGCCGTACATGTCGAAGCACTCGCGCTCGAACCAGTTGGCGCACGGATAGACGCCTGTGACGGAGGCCACAGCGGTGTCCTCGTCGGTCCGCACCCGAACCCGCATCCGGACGTTCCGGGTAAAGGACAGGAGATGGTAGACCACATCGAAGCGAAGCGCCCGGTCGGGATGGTCGACGCCCGCCAGGTCGGTCATCTGCTGGAAGCCGAAGCGGTCGCGAAGGAGGGTCAGGACCTCAACGATGCGCCCGGCCGGGGCCTCGAGGGTCAGCTCGCCAAACGCGGTGGAGGCGGTCACGCCCGAGCCGGCGGCCGCAATGACCTCGGCGCCCAGGGCCTGGAGGGTGTCTTCGGCGACGGGCCAGCTCATCGCTCGATGGTCCCCGTCCGGCGGATCTTCTTCTGCAGTTGCAGGACCCCGTAGACGAGGGCCTCAGCAGTGGGCGGGCAGCCGGGGACGTAGATGTCCACCGGGACGATCCGGTCGCAGCCGCGCACCACGGAATAGCTGAAATAGTAGTAGCCGCCGCCATTGGCGCAGGAGCCCATGGAGATCACGTAACGCGGCTCGGGCATCTGGTCGTAGACCTTGCGCAGGGCCGGGGCCATCTTGTTGCACAGGGTGCCTGCCACGATCATCACGTCGGACTGGCGCGGGCTGGCCCGCGGCGCAAAGCCGTAGCGCTCCAGGTCGTAGCGCGGCATGGAGGCGTGCATCATCTCCACGGCGCAGCAGGCGAGGCCGAAGGTCATCCACATCAGCGAGCCGGTGCGGGCCCAGGTGATCAGGTCATCGGCGGCCGCCGTGACAAAGCCCTTGTCGGCCAGCTGCTGCGAGACGCCGTCGAAATAGGGGTCATGCAGCTTCGGGTCGTAGCCCTCCACCGCGGACCGGGCGCCAGCGCCGGCGGGAACGGTCAGTCCCATTCCAGGGCCCCCTTCTTCCATTCGTAGATGAAACCGACGAGCAGGACCCCGAGGAAGGTCATCATCGACCAGAAGGCGAAGATGGTCTGATCACGCGGCAGGTCCATAAGCGACACGGCCCAGGGAAACATGAATGCCATTTCCAGGTCGAAGATGATGAAGAGGATCGAGACCAGGTAGAACCGGACGTCGAACTTCATGCGCGCGTCATCGAAGGCGTTGAAGCCGCACTCGTAGGTCGACAGCTTTTCCGGGTCGGGCGCCTTGGGCGCCAGCACGGCCGAGGCCAGGATGAAAACGATGGCGATCGCAGAGGAAATCCCCAGGAAGATCACGATCG
>CANGRP010000236.1 GCA_947456005.1 Caulobacteraceae bacterium | reverse complement strand
CGCGAGCTCCTGCGCCGGCGGCTGGATCGGGCCGCCCCGGGATACGCCGGGGCCGACTTCCTGAAACGCCGCGCCGCAGGCGACATCGTGATGCGCCTGGAAGCCATCATGCGCGACTTCCCCCGCGCCGTCGACCTCGGGGCCCGCAACGGCGCCTTCGCCGAAGCCCTGGCGGCCAGCGACGCCGCGCCGCGGGTGGGCCTGCTGGTCGAGGCCGACCTGTCGGGGCCCATGCTCGCCGGACGCGGCGGAATGAGGATCCAGGCCGACGAAGAGCGCCTGCCCTTCGCGCCGGCCAGCCTGGACCTCATCGTCTCCAGCCTGTCCCTGCACTGGGCCAATGACGTGATCGGCGCCCTGGTCCAGGCGCGGCTGGCGCTGAAGCCCGACGGCCTGTTCATCGGCGCCCTGTTCGGCGGGGCGACCCTGACCGAGTTGCGCCAGTCCCTGACCGCCGCCGAGCTGGAGCTGACGGGCGGCGCCGGCCCCCGGGTCTCGCCCTTCGCCGATCCGTCAGACGCTGCGGGCCTCCTGCAGAGGGCCGGCTTCGCCCTGCCCGTGGCCGACGTCGACCGGGTGACTGTGCGCTACGACCATCCCCTGAAGTTGATGGCTGACCTGCGGCGGATGGGCGAGACCTCTGTCCTTGCCGAGCGCCATCCCCGGCCCCTGACCCGGCGGGTCCTGGCCCGGGCCTTCGAGCTTTACCAGCAGAACTTCGCCGACCCCGACGGGCGCCTGCCAGCCACCTTCGAGATCCTCACCCTGACCGGCTGGTCGCCCTCCGAGACCCAGCAGAAGCCCCTGCGGCCCGGCTCCGCGAAGATGCGGCTGGCCGACGCCCTGGGCGGGGAGGAGCACAGCGTCCCCGGGACCCGGCCTCAGCGGCGCTGAAGCGGTCCCGGCGTCCGGTCAGGGGCGAGGCCGACCACCACATCTCCGGGCGGGTCGGCGATCAGCCGGCGGGTGATCCGCTCGTAGCGGGCCAGGAAGTCGTCCAGTTCGGCCTCGTCCATGGCCCGGCCCGGTCGGCCGGCGGCGATGGCGCGGGCCAGGTCCGCCTCCTGCTCCCCCCGCCACCGGCGGACGGTCGTAAAGTCCGGGGCCCGGAGGAAGACCGTCAGGTCGGGGGCCTCGAAGAGGGTCCGGTAGGGTCCGGCGAGCGCCACCTCCACCGCCCCGCGCCAGGTCCCGTCGGGGTCCTGCTCGCGCTCCAGAGCGTTGACCGGCTCCGAGGCGGCGGCCCCGGGGTCCGACCGCGCCCCCAGGCACCAGCCTTCGAGGATCACGACGTCGGAGGGACCCTCGAAAACCGGCCGCTCCGCCTCGGGAACGGGGGCGTCCCGGCCCTTGTCGAAGCGCGGCAAGCGGACAGATCCCGGGCGGCCGAGGGCCCCTAGAACGGACAGGGCCAGGGCTGGATCATGAGTGCCCGGCGGGCCGCGTACGGCGAACAGGGGGTGGACCCGGCGGGCCAGGTCCGCCCTCGCCTCCGGGCCAAGATACACGTCGTCAAGGGACAAGACCGCACAGGACCGACCTGCAGCCGCCAGGGCCCCGGCGAGATTCGCCGCCAGGGTGGACTTGCCCGAGCCCTGCGCCCCGGAAAGACCCAGCACCCAGCCCGGCCGGTCGGCCCGCGCCAGGACGAGATCGGCCAGGGCCTCGGCCAGCCCCGCCATGGCCTCAGACCAGGTCCCGGAGCCAGGCCACCAGGGGAGCGTCCGCCGGCGGCATGGGATAGTCGCCCAGCCGGTTCGGCTTCACCCAGGCCAGGCCCGCGTGTTCCTTCGCCGTCACCACCCCGCTCCAGCGGCGCACCAGGTAGAGCGGCATGAGCAGGTGGAAATCCTCATAGGCGTGGCTGGCGAAGACGAAGGGGGCGAGGCAGGCCTCGGTGACTTCAATGCCCAGTTCCTCGGACAGCTCGCGGATCAGGCAGGCTTCCGGCGATTCGCCGGCCTCCACCTTGCCGCCGGGAAACTCCCAGAGGCCGGCCAGGGCCTTGCCCTCGGGGCGCTGACAGATCAGGACGCGGCCATCGACATCGATCAGGGCGGCGGCGGCCACAAGCAGCAGGCGGCGGGTTTCAGGCATGCCGCCTTGATCGCCCCGGCGGGCCCGGTTGGCAAGCCGGCCTTGACTTCCGTGGCCCGGAAGGCCACTTCCCTCCTGCGTCCCGGCTCCTCCGGGGCGACATCGGCGTTCCAGTCGCGTGAGGGTTGCCCCGGCAACCCGCCTGTTGAGCGCCTTGAAGCGACATCGCAGATCGCCCCGCCACGCGGGGGCATCCCCCCAAGACACGCCGAACGGCGCCCCCGAGACGGGCCGCCTGATTCCGCGCACCGAAAGACATCTTCCCTTGACCCAGTTCTCCGACCTCGGCCTCGATCGCGGCCTCCTCAAGGCCCTTTCCGACGAGGGCTATTCCACGCCGACGCCCATCCAGGCCCAGGCCATCCCCCCCGTCCTCGAAGGCCGCGACCTCCTGGGCATCGCCCAGACCGGCACCGGCAAGACCGCCGCCTTCGCCCTGCCCATCCTGCACCGGCTGGTAGCCGACCGCCGCCCGGCCCCCCGGCGGGGCTGCCGCGTCCTGGTCCTGTCCCCCACCCGCGAACTGGCCACCCAGATCGGCGAGAGCTTCAAGGCCTACGGCCGCCACCTCGGCGTCTCGGTGACCGTAATCTTCGGCGGCGTGAAGTACGGCGGCCAGATGCGCGCCATGGCGCCCGGCGTCGATGTCCTGGTGGCCACCCCGGGTCGCCTGATCGACCACCTGGGCGAGAAGACCGTGACCCTCCAGGGCGTCGAGACCTTCGTCCTCGACGAGGCCGACCAGATGCTGGACATGGGCTTCATCGTCCCGATCCGCCGGATCGTGAAGTACCTGCCCAAGGCCCGCCAGAACCTCTTCTTCTCGGCGACCATGCCGACCGAGATCGGCCAGCTGGCCGGCGAACTCCTCAACCCCAACCCCGTCAAGGTCTCGGTCACCCCCCAGGCGACCACGGTGGAGAAGGTCCGGCAGAAGGTCATCTTCGTCGAACAGGACCGCAAGCGCGCCCTGCTGGCTGAACTGTTCGAGGCCAAGGACTTCCGCCGGGTGATCGTCTTCACCCGCACCAAGCGCGGCGCGGACCGCGTGGCCCGCGCCCTGGAACAGTCCGGGGTCGAGGCGGCGGCCATCCACGGCGACAAGAGCCAGGGCCAGCGCGAGCGCGCCCTGGCGGCCTTCAAGGCCGGCGAGGTCCGCGCCCTGGTGGCCACCGACATCGCCGCCCGGGGGATCGACATCGACGCCGTCACCCATGTCGTGCAGTACGAGCTGCCCAATGTGCCGGAGTCCTATGTGCACCGGATCGGCCGGACGGCCCGGGCCGGCGCCGACGGCACCGCCGTGGCCTTCTGCGCCGATGACGAGCGCAACCTCCTCAAGGACATCCAGAAGGTCACCCGCCAGACGATCCCGAACGAGGACCGGCGGCGGGACGCGGGGCTTTCGGTGATGAGCGCCCACCTGCCCGACGGCGCCAAGGAGCCCTCCGCGCCCAAGGGCCGCCAGGGCCAGGGCGGCCACCGCAAGGGCGGCTCGCCCCGCAACGGAGGCGGCGCCCGGGCGGCCGACGGCTCGTCCCGTCCCGAGGGCCGCTCCGACCTGCCCGGCGGCCTGCGCAAGCAGAGGAACCGTCCGGCGGCCAAGCCCGACGGCTTCGCCTCAACCCGCCCCATCGACCAGTCCCAGTTCCGCGGCCCCAAGCGCGAGAGCGCCGGGGCGAAGTGGAGCCCGGTGGACTAGGGCGAGCCGACTTCAGCAGACCCCCTCCGGCCCGCTGCGCGGTCCACCTCCCCCTTGGGGACCTCTGCGCTACGCGCCGTCCTGTGCCTTGAGGTGCATTGAGGCGAGGTTTTCTGGCCCTGCCGGGGTGTTTTGAGGGGTTTCGGCGGGATCGGGACGGAGTCCGGGCGCAGCTAGGCCGTGAGGGCTGCGAGGCGT
>CANGRP010000235.1 GCA_947456005.1 Caulobacteraceae bacterium | reverse complement strand
GGCGGCGGTGATGAAGGCGACGCCCTCGACCCCCTCGCGCACCCCGGGCAGGCCGGCGAGGCGGTGGGGGGGCGCCTGTCCCGCCCGGTGGGCGAGGATGAGGTCGGCGGCGTCGGCGTAGATCTGGGCGAAGCCCTCGAGATAGCCTTCGGGATGGCCGGCGGGCAGGCGGGTGGCCGCCTCTGCGGCGGGGGACAGGCCCGGGCCGCCCCGGCGCAGGACCTGCGGGGCCTCGCCGAGCCGGGCGAAGCGCAGGTAGTCGGGCTCTTCCTGGGACCAGTCGAGGGCGGCGTCGGCGCCGATCACCCGCAGGCGCAGGCCGTTGGAGGCGCCGATGGCCACCTGGCTGGCCCAGAGCTGGCCGCGGGCGCCGCCGGCCCAGCGCAGGCGGACCTGGACGTCGTCGTCCAGCGGGCGGCCGGCGACGAAGCGGGAGGTCTCGGCGCTGACCGCCGAAGGCGTCTCGCCGGTCACGAAGGACGCCAGATGGAAGGCGTGGGTGGCGATGTCCCCCAGGGCGCCGCCGGGGCCCGCCCGTTCCGGATCGCCGCGCCAGTCGGCCTGGCGGTTGCCGGGCAGGTCGCGGGCCAGCCAGTCCTGGGCGTACTCGGCCTGGACCACCCGGATCGGCCCCAGGACGCCGCGCGCCACCAGGTCCCGGGCGTGCCGGACCATGGGATAGCCGCTGTAGTTGTGGGTCAGGACGAAGGGCAGGCCGGTGCGGGCGACGAGGTCCGAGAGGGCCCTGGCCTCCTGCATCCCTGTGGTCAGGGGCTTGTCGCAGATCACAGCGACCCCCGCCTCGAGGAAGGCCCGGGCCGGGGCGAAGTGGGCGGCGTTGGGAGTGACGATGGCGACGGCGTCGATCCCGTCCGGCCGGGCGGCCTCGGCCCGGGCCATTTCGGCGAAGTCGCCATAGCTTCGGTCCGGGTCGAGCCCGAGGCCCAGGCCGAAGGCCCGCGACCGCTCCGGATCCGAGGAAAAGGCGCCGGCGACCAGGCTCCAGCGGTCATCCAGCCGGGCGGCCATGCGGTGCACGGCGCCGATGAAGGCGCCCTCCCCGCCGCCGACCATGCCGAGCCGAAGGCGTCGCTCAGCGGTCAAGGCCAAGCATCCGGCGGTTGGCGGCGGCGTCTGCGCCCGTGGCGACGAAGTCGTCGAAGCTCTTGCCGGTGACGTTTATGATGTGGTCGCGGATGAAGGGCGCGCCCTCGCGGGCCCCGTCCTCGGGCGCCTTGAGGGCGCACTCCCATTCCAGCACCGCCCAGCCCTGGTATCCGTACTGGGCCAACTTGGAGAAGATGGCGCGGAAGTCGACCTGGCCGTCGCCGAGGGAGCGGAAGCGGCCGGCGCGCTCCTTCCAGGGCTGGTAGCCGGAATAGACCCCCTGCCGCCCGGTGGGCCGGAACTCGGCGTCCTTGACGTGGAACATCCGGATCCGCTCGTGGTAGAGGTCGATGTACTCCAGGTAGTCCAGCTGCTGCAGCATGAAGTGGCTGGGGTCATAGAGCAGGCAGGCCCGGGGATGGTGATCCACCCGGTCCCAGAACATCTCCACCGTCGCCCCGTCGAACAGGTCCTCGCTGGGATGCACCTCGTAGCAGAGGTCCACCCCGGCCTCCTCGTAGGCGTCCAGGATGGGCCGCCAGCGCCGGGCCAGCTCGTCGAAGGCCTCCTCCACAAGGCCCGCGGGGCGTTGGGGATAGGGGTAGAAGTAGGGCCAGGCCAGGGCGCCCGAGAAGGTGACGCTGGCGGGCAGGCCCATCCGGCGCGAGGCCTTGGCGCCCAGGAGGACCTGCTCCACCGCCCAGGCCTGGCGGGCCTTGGGATTGCCGCGCACGGCGGAGGGGACCCCGCCGTCGAACATCTCGTCATAGGCCGGGTGCACCGCCACCAGCTGGCCCTGGCTGTGGGTGGACAGCTCGGAGACCTCCAGGCCGAGGTCGGCCAGCATGCCCTTGACCTCGTCGCAGTAGGCGTCGCTCTCGGCGGCGAGCTTCAGGTCGAAGAGGCGACGGTCCCAGGTGGGGATCTGCACCCCCTTGTACCCCATGTCCGCCACCCAGCGGCCAATGGCCGGCAGGCTGTTGAACGGCGCCTCGTCCCCGGCGAACTGCGCGAGGAAGATCCCCGGTCCCTTCATGATCACTCCCCGAATGCTCTTTGCTTCGCGGCCAAACTAGCACGGCTGCCGCGTAGGGCGAGAGGGGCCTTCAGAGGTCGCGCAACAGGGCGCGGACCGGGGAGGCGTCAGCGCCGGAAAGGCGAAGGGGCGGGGCGATCAGTTCGTAGGTCCCGTCGGGGACATCGTCGAAGACCAGCCCCTCCAGCACCGCCATGCGCCAGCGGCCCAGGGCCTGGTGGCTCACCAGGTCCTTGGCGTCCTGCGGGTCCAGGGAGGGCCCGTCGATCCCCAGGAGACGGATGCCGGCGGCGCCCAGGGCCTCCACCAGGTCCGGCGACGGGGTGCGGAAGTGCGTCGGCCAGGCGTCGTGGGGAAAGGCGTCGAAGGTGCGCAGCAGCACCCGGCGGGCCCCGGGAGCGAGGCGCGGCAGGACCTCGTCGGCCACGATCCGCTCCGGTCCCTCCGTCACCGACAGGAGCTGGGCCGGGCCGAGGTAGGGGACCAGATCCACCGCGTCGATGGCCACTCCTGCGGGGTCGAAGTGCAGGGGCGCGTCAGCATGGGCGCCGGAGTGGGTCGACAGGGTCAGGCGCGAGACATTCACCGGACAGTCCCCCTCCAGCACCCAGGTCCGCTCCAGGCGCAAGGGGGTGTCGCCGGGCCAGACCGGCAGGTCGGCCCGCAGGGGCTGGGAGATGTCGTAGAGCCGGCGGCCGGCCTCGTCCCGGGGGGCGGTCATGTGACCCTCTGCTTCTCGGTGAAGGCCGGGTTGCGCCAGGCGCCGGTCGCCATGATCCGCGCGAAACGGTCCGCCGCCGACCAGACATCCGCCCGGCGCAGGAAGAGGGGCGAGAAGCCCAGGCGCATCAGGTCCGGGGCGCGGAAGTCGCCGACGACCCCCGCCGCAATCAGCGCCTGCACCACCGGATAGGCCTGCGGGTGGGCGAAGGCCAGGTGCCCGCCGCGCGCCTGCCGGGGGGTGGGGGAAACGCAGGTGAAGCCGTAGGCCTCCAGGGTCGGGGTAGCGCGGGCGAGGAAGAGGTCCGAAAGGCGACGGGACCGCTCGAGGAGGTCTGCGGGATCGAGGCCCGCGAAGACCTCCAGGGCCGCATGCAGGGCGGTCAGGGAAAGGATGGGCGGGGTCCCCGCCATCAGCCGGGCCGCGCCGGGGGCGGGGGCGTAGCCGGGCGTAAAGTCGAAGGGGCGCTCATGCCCCATCCAGCCTGACAGCGGATTGGCGAAAGCTTCGTGATGACGGCGGGCCAGGAAGGCGAAGGCCGGGGCGCCGGGGCCCCCGTTCAGGTATTTGTAGCCGCAGCCCACGGCCATGTCGGCGCCGGCGGCGCCCAGGCCGATGGGCGCCAGGCCGGCGGTGTGGCTGAGGTCCCAGAGGGTCAGGACGCCCGCCTCGGCGGCCCGGCGGGACAGGCCGGAGAGGTCCGCAAGGGCGCCGGTCCGGTAATCTGCGTGACTCAGCACCAGCAGGGCGACGTCGCTCGAGAGCGCTCCGGCGATCTCGCGATGCGGAACGGTCCGTATACGGATATCGGGCCTCAGGCGGGACAGACCCTGGAGCATGTAGCCGTCCGTGGGAAAGTCCCCCTCCGCCGCCAGGAGGACCTTCCGGTCCGGGCTCAGGGCCAGGGCGCCCGCCGCCAGCTTGAAGAGATTCACCGAGACCGAGTCGGCGCAGGCCACCTCATCGGGATCAGCGCCGATCAGGGGGGCGATGCGGGTGGCGGTGCGGGCCGGCAGGCCAATCCAGTCATCGTCGTTCCAGCCGCGCACCAGGGACCGGCCCCACTCGCCCGCAGTCGCCCTGCGGACCGCCGCCTCGGACGCGCGCGGCAGGGGCCCGAGGGAGTTTCCGTCCAGGTAGACGACG
>CANGRP010000234.1 GCA_947456005.1 Caulobacteraceae bacterium | reverse complement strand
CGACGGTGCAGGACTACCCCGGACGGCTCGGATACTGGGACGTCGGCGTGCCGCCTTCGGGGCCCATGGACGCCCTGTCCTTGCGCCTCGCCAACCGCCTGCTGGGCAATCCGGAGTCCGCCGCAGGGCTGGAGATCACGGCCCTCGGCCCCACCCTGCTGTTCAACGCTCCGGCGATAGTCTGCCTGGCGGGGGCCGAACTGGCCGCCACCCTCGATGGCGCGCCCGTGAAGAGACTGTCGCCCTTCGAGGTGACCGCCGGACAGACCCTGAGGCTGGGGCGGCTGACCGGGGCCGGCCTGCGGGCCTATCTCGCCGTTCGCGGCGGTTTCGATGTCCCGGAGTACCTGGGCAGCCGCAGCACCTTCACCCTGGGGGGGTTCGGGGGGCATGCGGGGCGGGCCCTGGCGGCCGGCGATGTCCTTCGACTGTCGCAGGAACCGCCCTCGGAACGCCCTCTCCGCGTGGCTGCGGCGCCTGAGATCACCCGGTCCTGGGCAGTCCGGGTGCTGCCCGGCCCCCATGGCGCCCCCGACTTCTTCACCCCCGCCGACATCGCCATGATCGGCGGCGTGGAGTGGAAGGTGCACTACAACTCCAACCGCACGGGTGTTCGCCTGGTGGGGCCGCGGCCGGAATGGGCGCGCCGGGACGGTGGCGAGGCGGGCCTGCATCCGTCGAACATCCACGACAACGCCTACGCCGTCGGCGCGGTCGACTTCACCGGCGACATGCCGATCATCCTGGGGCCGGATGGTCCCTCCCTGGGCGGCTTTGTCTGTCCCTTCGTGGTCATCGCCGCAGACCTCTGGAAGGTCGGGCAACTGGCGCCCGGGGACGCCCTGCATTTCCAGGTGGTCTCGGACGCCGAGGCGGCCCGGGCTGAGGCGGAGCAGGAGACCTTGCTGGGCCTGACCGCGCCGGAGCCGCGTCGTAATCCGCCTGCGATCGATGACCAGGGAGTCCTGGCGCGCCTTCCCGCCCAGGGCCTCCGTCCTGAGGTGACCTATCGGCGCCAGGGCGACCGGAACCTCCTGGTCGAGTACGGCCCCATCGTCCTGGACCTCGAACTGAGGCTCCGGATCCACGCCCTCTACCTCGAACTCCAGCGGATGGACCTGCCCGGGGTCATTGACCTGACCCCCGGCATCCGGTCTCTGCAGATCCGCTGCGACAACCGGGCGCTGGACCAGGCGCGGCTGATCGACCTCCTGCAGGCGGCCGAGGACCGGCTGGGCGGCCTGGATGACTTCGAGACCCCGTCCCGGGTGGTCCACCTGCCGCTGTCCTGGAAGGACCCGGCGATCTACCAGACCATCGACAAGTACATGCAGGCGGTCCGCGACGATGCGCCCTGGTGTCCGGACAACATCGAATTCATTCGCAGGATCAACGGTCTGGCGTCAGTTGATGATGTGCAACGCATCGTCTTTGACGCCGAGTACCTGGTGATGGGCCTGGGCGACGTCTACCTCGGCGCACCGGTGGCCACCCCCGTGGACCCCCGCCACCGGCTGGTGACGACCAAGTACAATCCAGCCCGAACCTGGACCCCGCCCAATGTGGTGGGTATCGGCGGCGCCTACATGTGCATCTATGGCATGGAGGGACCCGGGGGGTACCAGCTCTTCGGCCGCACGATCCAGGTCTGGAACACCTGGCGCCAGACGGACGCCTTCACCGAGGGCAAGCCCTGGCTCCTGCGCTTCTTCGACCGCGTGAAGTTCTTCCCGGTCAGCCACGAGGCGCTGACCGAGGCCCGCCGGGACTTCCCCCTCGGCCGCTATCCCGTGCGGATCGAGGAGGGGGTCTTCCGCCTCTCCGACTATCGCCGCCTGCGGGCGGAGAACGCCGGGGCGATCTCGGCTTTCGAGAGCGCCCGCCAGAAGGCCTTTGACGCCGAGCGCGCGGACTGGGAGGCCAAGGGCGAGTTCGCCCGGGTCGAGGCGCTGTCGGTAGAGACCTCCAGTGCGGGCCCATCGGACGCCATCTCTGCGCCGGAGGGCTGCGACCTCGTCGAGGCCCCGCTGGGCGGGAGCGTCTGGAAGGTCCGTGTCCAGCCCGGCGACCGCGTCGAGGCCGGAGACGTGATCGCCGTCATCGAGGCCATGAAGACCGAGTGCGACGTCTCCAGTCCGGCTGCAGGGGTGGTGAGGGCGGTCTACGCCCGCGAGAAGGATGCGGTCGCCGCCGGAGCGCCGATCATCGCCCTGGAGCCCGCATGAAAGCCCTGGACGCCGCCCGCGCAGCCCTCGATCGCATCTCAGCCTACGATGCGGTCCAGCCCCAGGCCTGGATCGCCCGGTTCGCGGACGATGAGGTGCTTGCTTTCGCCGCCGATGTCGATCGCCGGGCGGCGGCCGGCGACGACCTGCCCCTGGCCGGTCTGACCTTCGCGGTGAAGGACAATATCGACCTGGCGGGCCTGCCCACCACGGCGGCCTGTCCCGCCTTCGCCTATGCGCCCGAGACATCGGCGACCGTCGTAGAGCGTCTCCTGGCCGCGGGAGCCGTCGCGGTCGGCAAGACCAACCTGGATCAGTTCGCGACGGGCCTTGTGGGAACGCGAAGCCCTCATGGCGCGCCGGCCTGCGTCTTCAACCGTGACTATGTCTCCGGAGGCTCCAGCTCAGGCTCGGCCGTGGCCGTGGCGGCGGGGCTGGTCGACTTCGCCCTCGGCACCGACACGGCCGGCTCCGGCCGGGTGCCGGCGGCGTTTAACGGACTGGTCGGCTTCAAGCCCTCGAAGGGCCGCTGGAGCACCAAGGGCCTGGTCCCCGCCTGCCGGTCCCTGGACTGCATCAGCGTCTTCACCCTCGACGCCGCCCTGGCCCTGCGGATCGACGCCGTCCTGGCGGACTTTGATCCCGGGGATGATTTCTCCCGGCCGACCCGGGACGCGCCCCTGCCGTCCCGGCCGCGATATGGCGTCCCCCGGGCGGACCAGCTCAACTTCCTGGGGGATGCAGAGTCCGCCGCCCTCTACAGGGCCGCCCTGGACCGCCTGGATGGCGACCGCGTCGAAGTCGACATTGCGCCCCTGCTGGACGCCGCCCGGCTTCTCTATTCCGGCCCCTTCGTCGCCGAGCGTACGGCGGCGATGAAGGACCTTCTGGCCCGGAACCCCACCGCGGTGCATCCCGTGGTCCGCGCCATCGTCCAGGCGGGCGCCGGCCTTTCCGCCGTCGAAGCCTACGAGGGACAGTACGCCCTGGCCGCCTGCGCCCGGGCCGCCGAGGCGGTCTGGAGCGCCGCCGACGTCCTGGTCCTGCCCACCACCGGGACGATCTACCGGATCGCCGAGGTCCTGGCGGAGCCCTTCGCCCTCAACGCCAACCTGGGCCTCTACACCAACTTCGTGAACCTGCTGGACCTCGCGGCCGTCGCTGTCCCGGCGGGGTTCCGGTCCAGTGGCCCCGGCTTCGGGGTCAGCCTGATCGCGCCCGCATGGACGGACGCCGCCCTTCTGGGCCTCGCCCGGTCTATCGAGGACGCGGCGCCTGCGGCCGCCCGTCCGCCCCTTGACCTGGGAGAGACGGGGAGGGGAGTGAAGCTCTGCGTCGTCGGCGCTCACCTGCACGGCATGCCCCTGCACTGGCAGCTGACCTCCCGGAACGCCCGGCTGGTCTCGCGAACGCGCACGGCGCCCAGCTACCGGCTCTACGCCATGGCGGGATCCACCCCGCCCAAGCCGGCGCTCGTCCATGATGAGACAGGCGGCTCTCTGGAGGTCGAGGTCTATGAGCTCGGCGTCGAGGCCTTCGGATCCTTCACCGTCGAGGTTCCTCCGCCCCTGGCCATCGGCACCGTGACCCTGGAGGACGGCTCGCAGGTCAAGGGCTTCGTGGCCGAGCCCCGCGCCATGGCCGGCGCCCGGGACATCACCCACATGGGCGGCTGGCGCGCCTACATCGCCAGCCTGTGAGGGTCAGGCCGCCGCTGGTTCGCGGCTGGCGAGGGCGAGAATCTCCGCCGGCGGGCGGCGGTTCTTGCCGGTGAGCGGGAAATCATAGACCGCCGAGGATCCGAAGCGGTGCGGGGCGTGGGGATCATGCCGGCGCTTGTCGAAGGCCAGGACCCGGTCGCCCAGCTTGAAGGCCTCCT
>CANGRP010000233.1 GCA_947456005.1 Caulobacteraceae bacterium | reverse complement strand
CTGGGCGTGGTGAGCTTTGATCCGCACCCCCGCCGCATCTTCCAGCCCGACGCCCCGGCCTTCCGCCTCATGAAGCCCGACCAGCTGGCCCGGGCCCTCGAGGCCCTGGGCGTGGACCTGCTCTACCTCCTGCCCTTCGACGAGGTCATGCGCGAGCTGTCCGACCAGGCCTTCGCCGAGCAGGTCCTGCACCAGGGCCTGGGCGTCCGCCACGTGGCGGTCGGCTTTGACATCTCCTTCGGCAAGGGCCGCTCGGGCAGTCCGGCGACCATGCAGGCCTATGGCGGCGCCCTGGGCTTCGGCGTCTCGGTGGCCGAGGCGATCGGCGACGGCGACAGCGAGGGCAAGTTCTCCTCCACCGACGTGCGCAACGCCCTGCGCGAGGGCCGCCCCGAACTGGCCGCCGGCATCCTCGGCCGTCCCTTCGCCATCGAGGGCGAGGTCCGCCAGGGCCGCCAGCTGGGGCGCACCCTGGGCTATCCCACCGCCAACGTCGAGCTGGACGACTATGTCGCCCCCCGCTTCGGCGTCTACGCCACCCGCACCCGCCTGGCCGATGGCCGCACCCTGGCCGGCGTCGCCAATATCGGCGTCAACCCCACCGTCGCCGGCGAGATCGCGCCGCGCCTGGAGGTCTGGCTCTTCGACTTCGACGAGGACCTCTACGGCCAGGTGATCGAGACCGACCTCATCGCCTTCCTCCGCCCCGAGGCCAAGTTCGCCTCCCTGGAGGAAATGACCGCCCAGATCGACGACGACGCCTCCATGGCGCGGATGATCCTGTCGGCGGGGTGAGGGCGCGGTTCCCCTCCCCTGCTGACAGCCGCCCCGCCGGTCTGCTATAGCCCCGCCCCATGACCCTGGTCCGGACCCCAGCGCGAATTACCCGCCCGGCGTGACGCCGCCGGACGACCTCCAGCGCGCGCCGGGAATTCCTCACCCCTCCCTGATCCGGTCCAACCTGGAAGGTCCCATGGCCGACGACGCCGCTCCCGCCTCGCGCGACTACCGCGAAACCGTCTTTCTTCCCGACACCCCCTTTCCCATGCGCGCCGGCCTGCCGGTCAAGGAGCCGGAGATCCTGGCCCGCTGGGAGGACCTGTACGCGGCCCTGAGGGCCGACCGTCAGAGCCGGGGGGCGCCCCTCTTCGTGCTGCATGACGGCCCGCCCTACGCCAACGGCGCCATCCACATCGGCCACGCCCTGCAGAAGACCCTGAAGGACTTCGTGGTCCGCTCGCGTTTCGCCCTGGGCTACGACGTCGACTACGTCCCGGGGTGGGACTGCCACGGCCTGCCCATCGAGTGGAAGATCGAGGAGGAGCTGCGCGCCCAGGGCCGCCGCAAGGACGAGGTCTCCAAGGCCGAGTTCCGCGAGCGCTGCCGCGCCTACGCCGCCCAGTGGATCGAGGTCCAGAAGGCCGGCTTCAAGCGCCTGGGCGTCCTGGGCGACTGGGAGAACCGCTACGCCACCATGGACTTTGGCTCCGAGGCGGCCATCGTCGCCGAGTTCCACAAGTTCGTGGTCTCGGGCCAGCTCTACCGGGGCTCCAAGCCCGTCATGTGGAGCCCGGTGGAGCGCACCGCCCTGGCCGACGCCGAGGTCGAGTACCACGACCACAACAGCCCCACCGTCTGGGTGAAGTTCCCGGTGGTCGAGGGCCCGCAGGCCGCCGACCACGCCTGCGTGGTGATCTGGACCACCACGCCCTGGACCCTGCCGGCCAACCGCGCCATCGCCTTCTCTCCGGAAATCGCCTACGCGGTCTATGAGGTCGAGGCCATGGAGACCGGGCTGGACTTCGAGCCCTGGGCAAAGGCGGGCGACCGCCTGATCGTCGCCGACGCCCGGGCCGCCGACGTGGCCGCCGCCGCCAAGATCGCCCGCTGGCGGCGGGTGGAGGACGTCGACCCCTCGGGCATGACCTGCCGCCATCCCCTGGCGGCCCTGGACGACCACTACGGCTTCGCCGTGCCCCTCCTGTCCGGCGACCACGTCACCGACGACGCGGGGACGGGCTTTGTCCACACGGCCCCCGGGCACGGGGTCGACGACTATCTGGTCTGGCTGGCCCACGGCCATCGGGAAATCCCCGAGACGGTGGACGCCGACGGGGCCTACCAGCCCCATGTGGCCCTCTTCGCCGGCCTCAAGGTGCTGGAGACCGAGGGCAAGAAGGCCGGCAAGTTCGGGCCCGCCAATGGCGCCGTGATGGAGAAGCTGGTCGAGGCCGGCAATCTCCTGGCCCGGGGCCGGCTGGAGCATTCCTATCCCCATTCCTGGCGCTCCAAGGCGCCGGTCATCTTCCGCAATACGCCCCAGTGGTTCATCCGCATGGACACCCCGGTGGACACGCCAGAGCTGAAGGGCGCCACCCTGCGCGAGACGGCCCTGAAGGCCATCGCCGCCACCGCCTTCTATCCGGAGGCCGGGCGCAACCGCATCCGCTCCATGGTCGAGAGCCGGCCGGACTGGCTGATCAGCCGCCAGCGGGCCTGGGGCGCGCCGCTCGCCATGTTCGTCGACAAGGAGACCCACCAGCCCCTGGTGGACCCCGAGGTCAACCGCCGCATTGTCGAGGCCATCACCGCCCGGGGCGCCGACGCCTGGTTCACCGAGCCGGCGGAAAGCTTCCTCGGCGGCCACGATCCGGACCGCTTCGAGAAGGTCGAGGACATCCTCGACGTCTGGTTCGACTCCGGCTCGACCCACGCCTTCACCCTGGAGGGCCGCGCCAACACCCATTGGCCCGCCGACCTCTACCTGGAGGGCAGCGACCAGCACCGCGGCTGGTTCCAGTCGTCCCTGCTGGCGAGCTCCGGCACCCGGGGCCGGGCGCCCTACGACGCCGTCATGACCCACGGCTTCACCGTCGACGAGAACGGCGAGAAGATGTCGAAGTCCAAGGGCAACACCCTGGAGCCCGACACGGTCATCCGCGAATCCGGCGCAGAGATCCTTCGGCTCTGGGCGGCCATGGTCGACTACGCCGAGGACCAGAAGATCGGCAAGACCATCCTTGCCACCACCACCGACGCCTACCGCAAGCTGCGCAACACCCTGCGCTACCTGCTGGGCGCCCTGGCGGGCTTCTCGGAAGCCGAGCGGGTCGACCCCGCCGACATGCCGCCGCTCGAGCGCTACATCCTGCACCGGCTGCACGAGCTGGACGGCCAGGTGCGCGAGGCCTATGGCCGTTTCTCCTTCCAGGACGTGGCCCGGCCCCTGACCGAGTTCTGCCAGACCGACCTGTCGGCCCTGTTCTTCGACATCCGCCGGGACGCCCTCTACTGCGACCAGCCCGACAGCCTGAAGCGCCGGGCCGCCCGCACGGTGATGGACCTGGTCTTCGAGCGCCTGACGATCTGGCTGGCGCCCCTGATCCCCTTCACCATGGAAGAGGCCTGGACCACCCGCTTCCCCGAGGCCGGCTCCAACTGCCTGCGGATCTTCCCCGACACCCCCGCCGCCTGGAGCCATCCGGCCGAGGCGGCCCGCTGGGAGAAGGTCCAGGCCGTGACCCGCGTGGTCATGGGCGCCCTGGAGGCCGAGCGGCGCGAGAAGCGCCTGGGCGGGCCCCTGGAAGCGGCGCCGATGGTGCATGTCGCGGACGCCAGCCTGCTGGCGGCCTTCGAGGGCCTCGACCCGGCGGAGGTCTTCCGCACCTCCCAGGCGACCCTGGTGGCGGGCGCGGGTCCGCAAGGCGCCTTCGCCCTGGCCGAGGTCCCGGGCGTGAGCGTCGAGCCCCGCAAGGCCGAGGGCCGCAAGTGCGCCCGCTCCTGGCGCATCCTGCCCGAGGTGGGCCAGGACCCCCGCTATCCGGACCTGTCCCTGAGGGACGCCGAGGCCGTGGCCGCCTGGGACGCCGCGCGTGTCTGAGGGTGGGCCGAGGGTGACCCCGGCTGGGCGCCTGGCCTTCGGCCTCGCCGCCGCCGTCCTGGCCGCCGACCAGGCGGTGAAGGCCTGGATCCTCTATGGCCTGAACCTGCCCCTTCGCCTGTCGGTGGAGGTGCTGGGGCCCCTGAGGCTGACCATGGTCTGGAACGAGGGGGTCAGCTTCGGCTTCCTCCAGGCCCGGCACGACCTGGCCCGCTGGGGGCTGACCG
>CANGRP010000232.1 GCA_947456005.1 Caulobacteraceae bacterium | reverse complement strand
GCCAGCCGCCGCCGTCAAGGGTTTTCGGTCTGGAGCCGCCGGCCCCGCAGCGCTAGGACAGGGTCATGTCCAGACCTCGCTTCCACCTCGCCTTTCCCGTCCGCGACCTCGAGGAGGCTCGTGCCTTCTACGGCGGCCTGTTGGGCTGCGCCGAGGGGCGCTCGAGCCCGGAGTGGGTGGACTTCGACTTCCATGGCCACCAGATCGTCGCCCACCTGGCGTCGGCGCCGGAGAGCGTGGCGACCAATCCCGTGGACGGCGAGAACGTGCCCGTCCGGCACTTCGGCGTGATCCTGGACCTGGCCGCCTGGCAGATCCTGGCCGACCAGCTGGAGGCGGCGGGGGTCGACTTCATCATCCCGCCGCAGATCCGCTTCAAGGGCCAGCCGGGGGAGCAGGCGACCCTGTTCTTCCTCGATCCCTCGGGAAACGCCCTGGAGTTCAAGGCCTTCGCCGACGACGCCATGGTCTTCGCCCGGTGAGCGGGCTCGCCTTCGCCGACATCGAGGCGGCGGCCGAGCGCCTTTCGGGACAGGCGGTCGTCACGCCCCTCATCGAGAGCCCGGCCCTGAACGAGAGGCTGGGCCTGCGGGTGCTGATCAAGCCCGAGACCCTGCAGAGGGTGGGCGCCTTCAAGTTCCGGGGCGCCTTCAACCGCCTGTCGCAGGTCGCCCCCGCCGACCGCCCGCGCGGGGTGGTGGCCTTCTCCTCGGGCAATCATGCGCAAGGGGTGGCCCTGGCGGCGCGGCTGCTGGACATGCCGGCGGTGATCGTCATGCCCGCCGACGCCCCTCAGGTGAAGGTCGAGGCCACCCGCGGCTATGGCGCCGAGGTGGTCTTCTACGACCGGATGACCGAGAGCCGGGAGGCGATTGCGGCCCGATTGGCGGAAGAGAGGGGTGCGGTGATCGTGCCGGCCTACGACGACCCCGACATCATTGCGGGGCAGGGCACGGCGGGGCTGGAGCTGGCCCGGCAGGTGCAGGCCCTGGGGGCGGAGCTGGACCTGGTTGTCGGCCCGGTGGGCGGCGGCGGACTGATGGCGGGGGTGGCCCTGGCGGTTCAGACCCTGTCGCCCCTGACCCGGATCGTGGGGGTGGAGCCCGAACTCTATGACGACGCCCGACGGTCCCTGGCCAGCGGTCGTCGCGAGACGGCGACGCCCACCGTGCGGACCCTCTGCGACTCCCTGGAGACCCCTTCGACGGGCGAGCTGACCTTCCCCATCCTGAAGCAACGGCTCGCGGCCATCGTGACGGTGAGCGACGCCGAGGTGGCGGCGGCTGTGCGGATGGCCTTCTCAACCCTGAAGCTGGCGGTGGAGCCCGGGGGGGCAGTGGGGCTTGCCGCCCTGATGGCGGCTAAGGTCCCCGAGGCCAGGCCCGGCGCCTGTGTAGGCCTGGTGCTGTCCGGGGGCAATGTGGATCCGGACCTCTTCGCCCGGGTGCTGCGCGGAGAATTCTGACGCAGCGCTTCTGGCGGAAGCCGGCGCCAGGGGGTAATCACCCCTCCAGCCTTCTCTCCAAGGGGACCTGAATGACCCTCAAGCGCACCTTCCTGGCCAGTCTTTCGGCCCTGGTGATCTCCGGCCCCGCCCTGGCCGCAGACCTCGACCCGGCCCGCCTGACCCAGCACGTCAAGGTGCTGTCGGACGACGCCTTCGAGGGCTGGGCCCCGGATACCGAGGGCGAGCGCAAGACCGTGGCCTACCTCGTCGAGCAGTTCAGAAGCTTTGGCCTCCAGCCTGGCGGCGATCTGCAGACGGAGGGGACCCGCGCCTGGACCCAGGACGTGCCCCTGGCCCGGTTCGACACCGAGGGCCCGGTGGCCGTCAGCGTCAATGTCGGCGGCCAGACCCGCGCCTGGACCCAGGGCGAGGAGATCGCCATCCGGGCGGCCCAGACCGGGATCGACCGCCTGACCCTGAAGGACGTCCCCCTGGTCTTCATCGGCTATGGCGTCACCGCGCCGGAGCGGAACTGGGACGACTTCAAGGGCGTCGACATGAAGGGCAAGATCGGCCTGGTGCTGATCAACGACCCCGACTTCGAGACCGGCCAGGGCGACTTCGGCGGCAAGGCCATGACCTATTACGGCCGCTGGACCTACAAGTTCGAGGAGGCCGCCCGCCGGGGCGCCGTCGGCTTCCTGGTGATTCACGAGACCGCCCCGGCCTCGTATGGCTGGGCGACGGTGAAGAACTCCAACACCAGCACCCTCTTCGACATCATCCGCGCCAATCCGGCCCAGTCCCACGCCCCCCTGGAGGGCTGGATCCAGCGCGATGTCACCGTGGACCTGTTCAAGACGGCGGGCCTCGACTTCGAGGCGCTGAAGGCCAAGGCCCAGACCCGGGACTTCCGCCCCGTCGAGCTGACCGGCGTGACCTTCTCCACCGACTACGCCGTCCGGGCGCAGAAGATCGTCTCCAAGAATGTCGTCGCCCGCAAGCCGGGGCGTCGCCACGCTGACGAGACCGTCATCTACACGGCCCACTGGGACCATCTGGGCGTGGGCCTGCCGGACGCCCGCGGCGATCGGATCTACAATGGCGCCCAGGACAACGCCCTGGGGATCGCCTCGCTGCTCGAGGTTGGCCGTCAGTACGCCCGGGCGCCGGCCCCGGACCGCTCGGTGGTCTTCATGGCGGTCACCGCTGAGGAGCGGGGCCTGCTGGGCTCGGAGTACTATGCCGCCAATCCGCTCTATCCGCTGGCGACGACGGCGGGGGTGATCAACATGGACGGGGCTTCCACGGCTGGCCCGGCCAGGGATTTCACGACCTCTGGCGACGCGCCCCTGACCCTGCAGGACGACCTGGTGGCCCTGGCCGCCAAGCGGAGCCGGGCCTACACGCCGGACCCCAATCCGGGCGCCGGCTACTTCTTCCGCTCGGATCACTTTCCTTTCGCCAAGCGCGGCGTGCCGGCCATCTCCTTCGGGTCGGGCCAGGACCTGGTCGAGGGCGGCCGGACCCGGGGCGAGGCCCTGGCCAGGGACTACACCACCTATCGCTATCATCAGCCCGCTGACGAATGGTCGCCCGACTGGAACCTGACCGGGGCGGCCCAGGATGGGGCGCTGCTCCACGATCTCGGTCGTGAGCTGGCCAACTCCCGTCGTTGGCCGGACTGGAAGGCGGGCTCGGAGTTCCGCGCCGTCCGCGCTTCGACAGCGGCCCAGAGGAAATAACGGGGGCTCGACGGGAATGCGCGATGCCCTATGGTGACGCGCGTCATCTTTTGAGCGAGTTCATGCCCGACACCGCCTTCGCCCCGGCCGGAAAGCGCGAGATCACCAAGGCGCAGAACCGCCAGGCCATTCTGGACGCCGCGCGCGAGGTCTTCGGCGAAGTGGGGTTCGAGGCGGTGACCGTGCGCGACATCATCCGCAGGACGGGCCTCGCCGCGGGGACCTTCTACAACTACTTCCGCTCCAAGGAGGAGGTGGCTTCCGCGCTTTCGCGGGACGGCGCGCGGCGCTTCTCACCGGTGCTGAAGGCCCAAAGGGAGCGGGCCCGGACCTGGGAGGAGTTCGTCCGCGGGGCGCTCAGCGCCTATTACGGCTTCCTGGCCAGCGAGCACGATAACTGGATGGCCCGCCGTCCGGTGGGGGAGGCCGGTCTGACCGTCATGGGCGAGACCCCCGAAATGTCCGCCGTGTTCGAGGAGGTCCGCCGGTCCATCATCGACGAGGCCGAGCGGGGCGGGGCGCGGGGCGTGGACGCCGACTATCTGGCCGCAGCCTGCATCGGCCTGGCCCGGGAGGTCGGCCACAAGATGCTGGCCCGGCGCCCCATCGACCCGGCGGCGGCGACCGACTTCGCCGTAGCCCTCATCCTGCGCGGCACGGCGGGCCTGGCGGAGGCGGCGCGATGAGCCGGTCAGGTCAACAGCGGGCGATCCTGTCCTGGATCCTGTCCCTGCCCACGCCGGTGCTTCGCCTGTTGTCCGGCGGGGTCGCCACCTACCGGGAGGGTCGGACCCTGGACCCCCGCCTGCAGTTCCTGGCCGCCGGCGCACGCCGTTTCCGGCCGATGAGCACCCTGACCCCGGAGGAGGCCCGCCGCGCCAGCGCCGCCGCCTTCCGCGCCACGGCCGAGGCTTCGCCACCTGGCGTGCGGATCGAGGCCCTGACGGTTCCCGGCGGCGAG
>CANGRP010000231.1 GCA_947456005.1 Caulobacteraceae bacterium | reverse complement strand
CTTGAACATGGTTGCTCACCGACCTTCGGTCGGAGCTCCCCCTTGGGGGAGCAATTGGGCTCTGTCATTCCTCCCCCCAGGGGGAGGTGGACCGCGAAGCGGGACGGAGGGGGTCAATGGCCCCTGAGCAGAACCCTCAGCCCGCCAGGGCGGCGGCGTCCAGGACCTCAAGGTCGGCGCCGCCGGCCATGACGCCTTCGGCGACGCCGGGCGCCTGGGCCAGGACCTGGTCGGCGAAGAGGCGGGCGAGGGCGGCGCGGGAGTCCGCCAGCGCCGGGGCGCGGGTGCGGGCCAGGACGGCCTGGCGCGCCAGCATCCAGCCGCCGATGACATCCCCGGACAGGCGCAGGAAGGCGGTGGCGCCGGCCAGGGCGTCCGCACCCCGGTTCTGCTGCATCCATGTGGTGGCGGCGGAGAGGGCGGCGACCCCGGCGGCCAGCCGGCGGCCCACCCCTTCCAGCCCCGGCTCGCCGGCGAGGGCGGCGGCGTCAGCGGCCATCTCGGCGCAGAGGTCGGGCATCAGGGCGCCGCCCATCATGGACAGCTTGCGACCCGCCAGGTCGACGGCCTGGACGCCGTTGGTGCCCTCATAGATCGGCGCGATCCGCGCGTCGCGGTAATGCTGGGCCGCGCCGGTCTCCTCGATGAAACCCATGCCGCCGTGCACCTGCACCCCCATGGAGGCGACCTCGACGCCGATGTCCGTGGACCAGGCCTTGGCGATGGGGGTCAGGAGCTCCTGCCGGCCGCGAGCCAGCTCCCGGGCGTCGGCGTCGGGGGCGAAGCGCGCCTGGTCGGCCAGCACGCCGGTCAGGAGGCAGATGGCCCGGGCGGCCTCCACCTTGGCGCGCATCAGACCCAGGCTCCGGCGGACGTCGGGATGGCCGAAGATGGCCTCGCCGCCCAGGGCCGGACGGCCCTGCACCCGGTCCTGGGCGTAGGCCAGGGCCTGCTGAAGGGCGCGCTCGGCGATGGCGACGCCCTGCACGCCCACCTGCAGGCGGGCGGCGTTCATCATGACGAACATATGGGCCAGGCCGTTGTTCACCTCGCCGACGAGCTCGGCCCGGGCGCCCTCGAACAGCATGACGCAGGTGGGCGAGCCGTGGATGCCCAGCTTGTGCTCGATGGAGGCCGGGCGAAGGGCGTTGGCGGCGCCCAGGCGGCCCTCGTCGTCGATCAGGCGCTTGGGGGCCAGGAAGAGGCTGATCCCCTTCACCCCGGGGGGCGCGTCCGGCAGACGGGCCAGGACCAGGTGACAGATGTTCTCGGCGGCGTCGTGGTCGCCCCAGGTGATGTAGATCTTCTGGCCCGTGATCCGGTAGCCGCCCTCGCGGTCGGGCTCGGCCCGGGCGGTGACGGAGGCCAGGTCCGTGCCGGCCTGGGGCTCGGTGAGGTTCATGGTGCCCGTCCACTCGCCGGAGACGAGGCGCGGCAGGACAAGCCGCTTCTGGCGCTCAGTCCCGTGCAGGGTCAGGGCCTCGATGGCGCCCTGGGTGAGCATGGGGCAGAGGCCGAAGGCCATGTTGGCGGCGTGGACCATCTCGAAGACCGCCAGCTCCAGGACCTTGGGCAGGCCCTGGCCGCCGAACTCCGGGTCCGCCGCCAGGGAGTTCCAGCCCTGGGCCGCAAACGCCTGGTAGGCCTGGGCGAAGCCCGGGGCGCCCGTGACCACGCCGTTCTCGAACCGGGCGCCGATCCGGTCGCCATCGCGGTTCAGCGGCGCGAGCTCGGCCTCTGCGAAGGCGGCCGCGGAGTCGAGGACGGCGGAGACGGTCTCGGCGTCCAGGTCTGGATACCCGGCGGCCATCAGGTCGGGGAGGCCGGCCGCCGCAAGGGCGAGGTCGAGGCTCTGGAGGGGCGCACGGAAGGACATGAAGGGGCTCCGGGTCGAGGGCTGCGGACTTGATGGCGCCCCGTGCGGCGGGATGGCAACCCCTTTGCGGCCGTTGACCCCGGCCCCGGGGCGGATTAGCCTTGATCCTGCGTCAGGTTCTCCCGAGAGGGAGATGAAAAGGGAACTCGGGTGCAAGGCCCGGGCTGCCCCCGCAACTGTAAGCGGCGAGTCCGCGCGTCACGAGGCCACTGGCCGGGAACCTTCGGGAACCGGGCCGGGAAGGCGACGCGCAAGGGACAGTGACCCGCGAGCCAGGAGACCTGCCTGACGCCGTCGTCATCCGACGGGCCGGGGTGCGCCTGGAGGACGGGGTCTCTCCCGACCGACGACAGACTGGACCGGTCCGTATCCGCGGGCCGGAAACGCCTGTTGCGGCCGCACGCGCGGTCGCCTGTCGCTCGAAGGAGGGCGAGATGAGTCTTGCAAGCCTGGCCGGGGCCGCCGTCATGGCCGCCGCGGCGGACACGCCGGTGGAGCCGGTGGTGGTGGTCGCCAACCGCGTCCCGGTGGCCGTTTCCGAAAGCGGCCGCAGCATCACGGTGATCCCCGAGGCGACGATCCGGGACCGGCAGGCCCTGGTGGTCTCCGACCTCCTCGCCGCCACCCCCGGGATCGGGGTGACGCGCAATGGCGGCGCGGGAGGCGTGACGGCGGTCCGGATCCGCGGCGCCGAGGCCGAGCAGACCCTGTTCGTCATCGACGGCGTGCGGCTGAACGATCCCTCGGTCATCGGCGGCGCCTACGATGCGGCCAACCTGCTGGTGGGCGACATCCGGCGAATCGAGGTCCTGCGGGGCGTCCAGTCGGCCGTCTGGGGCGGCCAGGCCATGGGCGGAGTGGTCAGCCTGGAAACCGGCCTCCCGGCGCCGGGGACATTCTCCGGCGAGGCCGCCGCCGAGGCTGGGGGGCTGGGGACCACCTACCTGCGCGGCGGGGTCGGCGGCGGGTCCGGCGCCCTGGCCTGGCGGCTGGCGGCGGACTCCTATTCCACGGACGGCGTCTCGGCGGCCCGCAGCGGGACCGAGCGGGACGGCTATCGCCGCACCGGCGCCTCGGGTCGGCTTACGGCGGACCTGTCGGAGGCGGTGCGGCTCGACCTCCGCGCCGTCTGGTCCGACGCCCGCAACGCCTTCGACGGATTTCCAGCCCCGGCCTACATCTTCGCCGACACCCGGGAGCGGGGCCGGACGCGGGAGGCCCTCGGCTATGCGGGCCTGACCTTTCCCCTGGCGGACGGCCGGGTGAAGAACCGGCTGGGCCTTGCCGTCACCGACACCCGGCGGCGCACCTACGATCCCGACCAGGCGGTGACCGACCTGACCTTCCGCGCCGAGGGCCGGGTGGAGCGCTGGGAGTACCAGGGCGAGGCGACCCTCAGCCCGGCCTGGCGACTGACCTTCGGGGCCGAGAGTGAGCGGAGCCGGATGCGCATCGCCTCCCCCTCGCCCTGGAACCCGGAGCCTGAGCCCCTGAGCCGCTCCACCGGAGTGGACTCCGCCTACGCCCAGGGCCTGGGGAATCCGACGCCGGACGTGACGCTGACCCTGGCCGGGCGCCTGGACCGGCATGAGTCCTTTGGCAGCCAGGGGTCCGGACAAGCGGCCCTGGCCTGGCGTCCGGGCGGCGGGGCGACCGTCGTGCGCGCCAGCCTGGGACAGGGCTTCCGGGCGCCCAGCCTCTACCAGCTCTACAGCGAGTACGGGAACGCCGGCCTGCAGCCTGAGACCGCCGTCGGCTGGGACCTGGGCCTCGAGCAGAGGACCGGGGGTCTCGTTGTGTCCCTCACCCTGTTCGGGCGGCGCACGGAGGACCAGATCAACTTCGCCATCTGCTCAGGCGGCGGGGACCCGAACTGCGCCGGAGGGCGCTTCGGCTACTACGCCAACCTGGACCGGACCCAGGCCGTCGGCCTGGAAGCGGCGGCCTCCAGCCGGCTGGCGGGCTTCGACGTCGACGCCAGCTACACCCGCACCCGCGCACGGCTGGAGGGCCAGGACGGCGCCCCTGAACAGGACCTGGCGCGGCGCCCGAAGGACATGGCGTCGCTCGACGTCAGCCGCACCCTTGCCGGCGACCTTCGGCTGGGCCTGTCCCTGAACTATGCCGGGGAAAGCCTCAGCGACCTGTGGGGCGGCCCGCCCCTGAAGTCCCGCCTGACCGCCGGCCTGCGCGCCGAGCTCCCGCTGGGCGCCCTGTTCTCCGTGTACGGACGGATCGAGGACGTCACCGATGAAGCGCCCGAGACGGTCCGGGGCTACGGCGCCCCGGGCCGGGTTGCGACCCTGGGCCTGAGGGCGCGGTTCTGACCACGGCG
>CANGRP010000230.1 GCA_947456005.1 Caulobacteraceae bacterium | reverse complement strand
GCTCCCCCAAGGGGGAGCTGTCAGCGAAGCTGACTGAGGGGGTCAACGGCCTCGCCGCAGCCCTAGGGCTTGGCCTCGGCGTCGAGCTGGGCGGCGATGGCGGCGATCAGGGCGTCCTGGCGGGCCGATCGGGCGGGGTGGGTGGCCTCGGGCCAGGCGCTGGAGATCACCACCACCAGCTTGCGGGCCGGGTCGACGTGCAGGCGCTGGCCGAAGATGCCGAGGCCGTTGAAGACGCCGCCGGCTTCCGTCCACCACTGGAAGCCATAGCCGAAGCGGTCGTCCGTAGGAGCGTGCTCCCGGGTGGCCTCGGCGATCCAGCCCTCCGGCAGGACTGGCCCGCCTGCCCCGATCCCGCCCGTGCGCAGGAACTCACCCACCCGGCCATAGTCCCTCAGGGTCATGGACAGGCAGCAACCGCCGGCCTCCTGGCCGCGCTCATCGATCATCCAGATGGCATCCTGCTCCATGCCATGGGGCTTCCAGATCTTCTCGGAGAGATAGGCCGAGAGCGACTTGCCGGTGGCGGAGGTGACCAGCACGCCGATCAGGTTCGTCTCGCCGGTCTTGTAGACCCACTTCGCCCCCGGGGCGGCCTCGCGCGGCAGCCTGCGCATGTAGCTGACGGTGGAATCGAGGCCGGGGTCGGCCGGGGTCGAGAACAGCAGTGCCACGTCGCTCTTCGGATTCGTGTAGTCCTCGTTCCACTTCACCCCGGAGGTCATGGTCAGGAGCTGGCGGACGCTGACCTGGTCGTAGGCGCTGCCCTTCAGGCCGGGGATGTAGCGGGTGACCGCATCGTCCAGGCTCTGGATGTAGCCGTCCTTCACCGCCGCCCCCACCAGGGTCGAGGTGACCGACTTGGCCACGGAGAAGGACGTCCAGCGTCCCTCCGGGCCATAGCCCAGGCCGTAACGCTCCAGGCGCACCTTGCCGTCCTGAAGGACGAGGATCCCGGCGGTCTTCTCCCGCGCCATGTACGCCGCAAGGTCGAAGGTCCGTCCACCGACCCGGGCCACCGCAAGGGGCGCGCCGGGCGGGAGGGCGTGCACGCGCTCGCCCCGCGCCGCCGTGCTCACCGGGAAGTGCGCCTCCATCTTCGGGAAGCCTGCCTCCTTCTAGGTCTGGGACCAGAAGAGGACGGACGCCGGCGGCGGCGGCTTGTCGGCGGCGACGGCGGGAAGGCCGGTCAGGACCAGGCCGGCGGCGAGGATGAGGGCGCGCATGAGGGGCTCCGGGGAGGACGGTCAGGTTGAGGGCTATCGCCCGGAGGACGCCGCTGCAAGGGACTCCCCCACCGGTCGAGGCGTCACAATACATGTTCTCTTTTTGTTCATGCACAATCCACGGGACCGGGAGAAGGTTGTCACTCACGACCTTCTGCTCCCGAAAGGACCACGATGCCGAACGGACCTCACCGCAGCCGATCAGACACCCTCGAGGATATCACCGACTGGATGCGTCAACGCGGCGAGGCGGTGGCCGCGCGGGTCAGGCCGCAAGCCCGCGCCGCAGGGCATGTGCTCTACAAGGCCGCGATCCGGACCGGCGCCGCCCTGCCCATGACGACACCCATGGCGGGGGCCCTGGCCGACGCCACCCGCCTGAAGGCGGCGGCGGGCCTCTTGGGCCGGGAGGTCGCCGGCCTGACCGGTCTCGGCGCGGTGAATGGCGCAGTTGGTCAGGTGGTCATGGATCATGCCCCGGGAAGGGGGAGTTCGGCCTCCGACACGGCGGGCGCGGCGCTGGGTGGCGCGGTGGGAACCCTGGGCCTGCTCGCCTCCCGTCGCCCGCAGGCGTCCGCCGCTCTGGGCGGCGCAACAACATCCATGACCCACGATCTCCTTGGCGGGCGACCTGTTTCGGTCGACGAGGCCCTGCAGTCGGCGGGGCTCAGCGGAGCGACCAGCGGCCTTGTCTCCCCTCTGGTTTCGACCCGGGTCAACCGCCTGCGGCCTTCCGAGAAGGGAAAACTGGGCGAGAGACTGTCGGAAGGACGCTCGCACCTCCGTGGCGACGCGCCCCGGAAAGGCGCCAAGCCCCGCGTGCCCGTCGGCGGCGGGAAGGTGGCGATCCCCGATCACCAGGCCCAGTCCGGCCTCTATGTGGAGGCCAAGTTCGGACCCAGCGCGAGAGTGACCGACAACCAGACCAAGGCTTTTTCTCTCGACCCGGACGGTTTTCGGCTGGATCATTTTCTCCCGCAGGACGTGGGCGCGGCGACCGCCGCAATCGCGTCCAATCTCGCCATGACGGCGTCACGTCCGCGCGCGAAGACAGACGGATCAAGTCCGCAGAACAGGCAGAACAGATCGAGAGGGAGGTAGAGTATGGGTGTGGTTGCAGATTACCTGGCCGTCAGGACGTCGGAGGCGGAGGCGCTGCTCGAGCAGCTGAGCGTTGGCCACACGGGCCAGACCGGTGACTGGAGCGGAGCCTACTACGCCGGCCGCGCCTTCGAGACCGGTTGGTATGTCCTGGTCATACAGCGGCGCATCTTCGACGCCGACCGGGACCTGCCCGTGCTGGCCGCGGGGCGGGAGATTGTTCACGTCTATGTGGACGACGTGGTCATGCACAGCACCGCTGTCCTCCTGAAGGACGGTCAGGTCGTCTGGCGGGTCACCTCCGACGCCGACGAGGGCTATTCCGAAGAAGGCGAGCCCCCGGCGGGCCTGGCGCCCATCCTCGCCGAGCTTCGGCGAAAGGAGGCGGAACAGGACCCGGAGGGGCCCGGGGTCGACTATGTCTTTGACGCCCCGATCGAGGCGGCCGCCCTGGTCACCGGCTTCCGCGGTCTGGCGGACACCCATGATCCGGCCCTGGGCGCGGGCTTTGAGTGGCTTGAGCCGCCGGCCAAACCGCCCCGGGTCGGCCTCTTCACCGCTCTGGCCCAGCTTTTCGGCCTGGGCCGGAAGGGTTGACGCCCGCCAATCAGAGCCGGTTGTGCGTCCCGTCGCAGAGCGGGGCGCCGGCGGTCTGCTTGCAGGCGCAGAAATAGACGGTGCGGCTCTCCGGGGCTTCCCACTTCTGGGGCAGGAAGTCCGTGCCCTCGCGCAGGTGGGCGCCGTCGCAGAAGGGCTGGTTCTTCGACAGGCCGCAGGTGCACCAGAAATAGGCCTTGCCGGCCTCGACCTCGACCGGAATGGGGGCCTTGCCCGCCACGACCGCCTTCTTGTCCGCCATCTTCGCGTCTCCCCTGAGGCCCCCGGCGGGCCTGCGGGATCACGGTAACGCCATCCCCGCCGGGCCGGAAGCCCCCCGGTTCAGGAGCCCCCAGCTCAGGAGCCCCCCAGTTCAGGAGCCCTTGACCGGCTTGGCCGCCTTCTCCGCCTCGGCGGCCTTGGCCTCAGCCTCGGCCTCTTCGGCCCGGGCGCCGGCGAGAATGCCCGGCAGGGCGTAATTGCCTTCATGGCAGGCGTATTCGTAGATCTCGCCGTTCAGGGCCGAAAACTCGTACTCGCCGCCCCAGGGGGCCTCCCACATGGTGGGATCCTCGACCTGGAAGCCATAGTGGACCCGGTCCCTGGCCACGCGGGTGAAGCGCTCGGTGACCTTGAGGTTCCGCCAGGAGCCGCGATAGGCCTGCTGCATGGGGATGTTGATGGTCTCCACCACCAGGGTCTCGCCATCCCAGCGGCCGACGGAGTCGCCCATCCAGGGCCGCACGCCGTCGGTACGGTGGGTCCCGTTCAGCCGGATCAGGCGCACGTCGTGGACCATCTCGACCAGGATGGTCACCGTGTCGGGGCCCTGAACGATCTTGTAGTTGTTGTTGTAGAAGCCGTTCGGGAACATCGGCGGGCCGGCGTTGCGGCCGAAGGAGAGGATGCAGCGCTCGCCCAGGGCCCGGGTCTCGGGATTGTCGGCGGACCTGCGGAACATCTCGGCGTTGAAGCGGGCCGGGGACGGGGCGTCGACCTTGCGCTTGGGCGGCTGGCCGTCCGGCGTGGTCAGGAAGGATGTGCGCGGTTCGCCCCGCACCCGCATGACGGTGGAGCCCGGCTCCAGCCAGCCCCGGTCATAGCCGCCCACGGCGCCGCCGGCGGCGGCGTACTCCGGCCGGACGCCCGGCTTGATCTCGCCGCCCACCTTGGGGGCGCCCTGGTCGGGATCGATGCTCTGGTTGCCCTGCTCGACCTCGGTGACGGCCTGGGCCTCCAGTCTCCTGACCTCGTCCTCCGTGAAGATCGCCCGGGCCCCCAGGGCCGGG
>CANGRP010000229.1 GCA_947456005.1 Caulobacteraceae bacterium | reverse complement strand
TCGTAGCTGGCCATGACGTCAGAGAGCGCCTCCGAGCGCGACCTTGAGGACGGAGAAGACCGCCAGGGCGGTCAGGAGAACGGCGACGAAGAGGTTGAGGATCAGGAGGGCCGACCGGCCAAGCATCCTGTGCATGTAGTCCTCGATGATCACCCGGGCGCCAGCGTGCATGTGCCAGCCGGAGACCGCCAGGACCAGGACGATCATGACGGCGTTGACCGGATGGGCGACGAAGGCCACGGCGCCCTCGTATCCGGTCCCGGCGATCACCAGGGCGGCGTAGATCATCCAGAGGGTCAGCGGGATGAGGGCGATGGAGCTGACGCGCTCGGCCACCCAGTGCGCTGCGCCATGGCCGGCGGCGCCGCTGCCGCGCGCCCGGGACAGAGGGGTCCTGAAGTCGGTCATCACGGAGCTCCTGATCCGAGCCCGATGGCCCAGACAATGACTGTGGCCACCACGGAGAAGGCCATGGACATGACCCCGGACCGGAAGGAGGTCGTCACCGAAAGTCCAAGGCCCGCATCCCAGAACAGGTGCCGGATGCCGTTGGCCAGGTGGTAGAAGACCGACAGGGTCAGTCCCACGAGGATGAGGCGGCCGAGGGGCGAAGCCATCAGGGTCATGAACCCCTGGTAGGCGTCGGGGCCGGCGCCGAGGGCCAGGGCCCAGGCGGTCACGATGACGGCGCCGCCATACAGAGCCATGCCCGTCGCCCGGTGCAGGATCGAGGTGAGCATGGTCAGGTGCCAGCGCCACACCTGCAGGTGGGGCGACAGCGGTCGTTCTCGAGCGGGTGCAGTCATCGGCGTGTCCTGGCGAACCCCGGCGGACGCCCCCGCGTCCCGGGCCGGCTGTCTGCATTTAAGCCTACAGGACCGAGTGTCAACGAAGGCTTTTCAATCTGATAGGGCGCCGTCGCGGCAGGTCAGGACCGGTCGGCGAGCCAGTCTGCGGACCGCATCTCCTGCAGGCGGGAAGCCGTGCGCTCAAACTCGAAGGCCCCGTCGCCGGCGGGATAGAGCCGTACCGGCTCGGCCTCCGCCAGGACGATCACCCGGGTCCGCGCCTCGTAGAGGGCGTCGATCAGGGTGACGAACCGTCGCGCCGCCTCCCGGCGGTCCGGGGTCAGCCGGGGCAGGTCCTCCAGAAAGACCGTGTGGAAGCGCTCGGCAAGGGCCAGGTAGTCGTTCGGGCCGAGGGCGGCGTCGCAGAGCCGGGCGAAGCTGGCCCGCACCAGCCCGCCGGCGGCGTCCGGGAAGTCGAGCCGGCGGCCCATGACCTCGACTGATTCCCCTGCGGCGGCCTCGGTCCCCAGCATGTCCCTCCAGAGGGCGGCGAAGGTGCGGCGATTGTCCGGGTCAATGGGCGAGAACCAGGTCCCCGCCGCCCGGAGCCGGTCCAGGCGATAGTCGTGCAGCCCCGCCACCGACACCACCTCGACCCGCGACTTCAGGAGGTCGATGAAGGGCAGGAAGAGCTGGCGGTTGATCCCGTCCCGGTAGAGGTCGTCCGGCCGCCGGTTTGAGGTGGCGGCCAGGGTGACGCCCCGGGCGAACAGGGCCTCGAACAGCCGGCCCAGGATCATGGCGTCGGCGATGTCCGTGACCTGGAACTCATCGAAGCAGATCAGGCTGGCCTCTCGCGCCACCCGGTCGGCGACAGGGGGAACAGGATCATCCCCACGAACCTGGCCGAACCGCGCCCGCCGGGCCGCCGCATCTCCGGACCGCCAGGCCCCGATCAGGTCGTGGATCTCGCGCATGAAGACGTGGAAGTGGGTGCGGCGCTTGCGTTCAACGGGAACGGTCTCGAAGAACAGGTCCATCAGCATGGACTTGCCCCGCCCCACGGGCCCCCAGAGATAGACGCCCCTCGCCGCCTCGGGCCTGCGGCGGAGAATCCTCGCGAAGGCGCTGCGGGGCGCGCCCACCAGGTCAGCCTCGAGGCGGACCAGCGACTCCAGGCCCGCCGCCTGTGCGGCGTCGGGACGGAGGCGACCATCGCGGACGCGCGCCTCGTATGCGGCCTGGAGAGCGGAGGACATGTCCCTCGCCTAGAGCCTCCGTCTCTCAGAGGGAACCCTCGGATACGCAAAATGAGGCCCCGGTCGTCAGGGCTGGAGGCTCTTCGGCCCGTGGTGCAGTATCGTCGCCGGAGCGCGGGAGATGGAACATGCAGGTCGTCGATCACAGGCTGAAGCCTGGCTGGTACAAGGCCTCGCCCCACCATGGCGGAGCGCTGGAGGCGCCAAGCCTTCTGGTCATGCACTTCACGGTGAGCGGGGCGGGGGCGAAGGGCGTCGCCGACTATTTCGTCTCGCCGGCCGCCAACGCCTCGGCGCACGTAGTGGTCGGACGGGACGGCGACGTGCGGCAGGTGGTTCCCTTCAACGTCAAGGCCTGGCACGCCGGCCGATCGGTCTGGCGGGGTCGGCCCAACTGCAACGACTATGCGATCGGGATCGAGATCGACAACTGGGGCCGGCTGATGCGGACGGCGGACGGGCAGGTGCGCAGTTCGACCTCCCGTATCCTGGATCCGTCCCTGGCGGTCGAGCTGACCCACAAGAACGAGACCCGCCCCTCTCTCTGGGAAGTGTACGGCGAAGCCCAGATGGCCGCCCTGGTGGCGGTCACCCGGACGATCCTCGCAGCCTATCCCACGATCACGGAGATCGTCGGGCATGACGATGTTTCTCCGGGCCGGAAGTCGGACCCGGGACCCGCCTTCCCCATGGGCCGCTTCGTCTCCCTGGTGGGCGGGCGCGGAGACGCCCCGGTCCTGACCCGGACCGTCGTCGCCTCGCGCTTGAACGCCCGGGGCGGCCCGGGCGTGCAGTTCGACACCCTGGGCGTCTTCCTCGCGGGAACGCGGGTGGAGGTGCTCTACGACTCGCCGGGACCCTGGGCGCAGGTGAAGGGGGCCCTCGAAGGGGGCGACCAGGTCACCGCCTGGGTGGCCGACCAGTACCTGGCCTGACCCTACCGCAGGGTCGGGAGGGGCGCTTGCAGGGTCGCCAAAGAGATGGCTTGCATCAGAAAGAAATGCATGTGAATATTTCATGGAAAAGGTTACGTCCATGAAGTTGCTCCAACCCGCCGCTGCCCATCCCGAAGCCGGCGCAGTTGTGACCAAGGCGGTTCTTCGCGCCGCCGACCGACTGGGAGTGACCGCAAGGGTCCTCGCAGCCGCCATAGGACTCAGCGAGGCGACTGTCTCGCGCATGCGCCGGAATGGATATGCCCTTGCGCCCGGCGACAAGGCGTTCGAGCTGGCGGTGCTCTTCGTGCGCCTGTCCCGGTCGCTGGACGCCATTGCGGGCGGGGACGACAGGGTCGCGGCCAGCTGGCTGGTCAATCCCAATAGCGCCCTCGACGGCCGACCTGTCGAAAAGCTTCAGACCGTCAGTGGACTCATGGATGTCATCGCCTATCTGGACGCGCGTCGCGCTCTCGTCTGAGTTCCGGCGCCTTGAAGGCGCGTGCTGGCGGCTGGTGGAAGCCCAGCATCGGGTCTCGACCCTGAAACTGACCGACACCCTGGCCGAGCAGTCCCTCCTGGAGGACCTGATCGACGCGACCAAACCGGGGCTCCAGGACGATGCTCGTGATCTGCACTACCTGTTGGCGACCCCGTTCCGGTACGGCGCAGTCTATCCGTCGGGATCCCGGTTCCGGCGCGCCGGGCGCACGCCGGGGGTCTTCTACGCCGCGGAAGACCCGGTGACCTCCGTTGCAGAGATCGCTTTCTATCGGCTCCTGTTCTTCGCCGAGTCGCCCTCCACCCCCTGGCCGGAGAACACCGCCGAGTACACGGCGTTCTCTGCAGCGGTGTCGACAGGCCGGCTCCTCGACCTGACGCATGAACCGTTCCTGCAGGACGGCGCCCTCTGGGAGGATCTGACGGATTACAGCGCCTGCCAGGCCCTGGCCGACGCCGCCCGGGCCGTGGAAACCGAGGTGATCCGCTACCGGTCCGTCCGCGATCCCGGACAGGGCGCGAACCTCGCACTCCTCAAGAGAAGCGCTTTTGCGAGCCCGACGCCCGTCGACCGTCAGACCTGGCGGATTCGCTTGAGCGCCTTCGGGGTCCAGGCGCTGTGTGAATTCCCCGACCGGAGACTTGAGTTCCCCCGCGACGCCTTCGCCGCAGACCCCCGGATCGCGGGCCTGGACTGGGATCGAAGGGGTTCCTGAACCGCCCTACCGCAT
>CANGRP010000228.1 GCA_947456005.1 Caulobacteraceae bacterium | reverse complement strand
GGCCTGCGCCGCTAGTTCCCGGGCCTCCGACAGGGGGCCTGGTCCATTTCACCGCCGCCCCCGCGACAGGCCGGGGGACCAGGGGCGGTGCGCGGGGGTCCATTCGGGGGCCTCCGTCCTACGTCGGGGGTTCCACAGAAATCCTCACCGCGCCTGTCGTTCCTGGAGAGGATTTCGGTCGTCCGACGCCCTGTCCGCCCCCGCCGGGAATACGCCCGCGGGACAAGAAAGAAACCCAATGTTCGATATCCAGAGAAAGACCATCGAGTGGGGTGGCCGCGCGCTGACCCTCGAGACCGGCCGCATGGCCCGCCAGGCCGATGGTTCTGTCCTGGCCACCTATGGCGAGACCATGGTGCTGGCCACCGCCGTCTTCGCCAAGAGCGCCAAGCCCGGCCAGGACTTCTTCCCCCTGACCGTGAACTATCAGGAGAAGTACTACGCCGCGGGCAAGATCCCGGGCTCCTTCCCCCGCCGTGAGGCCGCGCCGAGCCAGAAGGAAACCCTGACCTCGCGCCTGATCGACCGTCCGATCCGGCCCCTGTTCGTCGAGGGCTTCAAGAACGAGGTCCAGGTCGTCGCCACCGTGCTGGCCCATGACCTCGAGAACGATCCCGACATCGTCGCCATGGTCGCCGCCTCGGCCGCCCTGGTGCTCTCGGGCGCCCCCTTCATGGGCCCCATCGGCGGCGCGCGTGTTGGCTACGCCAACGGTGAGTACATCCTCAACCCGACCCTCGACCAGATGAAGGAGTCGGCCATGGACCTGGTCGTCGCCGGCACGAGCGACGCGGTCATGATGGTGGAATCCGAGATCCAGGAGCTCTCCGAAGAGGTGGTCCTGGGCGGCGTGACCTTCGCTCACAAGGCCATGCAGCCGGTGATCGATGCGATCATCGAGCTGGCGGAGCATTCGGCCAAGGACCCCTTCGAGTTCACCCCGGACGACACCGAGGCCCTCAAGGCCGAGGCCCGCAAGCTGGCGGGCGCCGACCTGGCTGCGGCCTACAAGATCGTCGCCAAGGGCCAGCGCCACGACGCCGTCAGCCAGGCCAAGGCCAAGGCCGTGGCCGCCCTGGCCAAGTCCGACGCCAATCCCTCGGGCGCCGACGGCCAGAAGCTGGCCGGCGTACTGAAGGAGCTCGAGGCCGAGGTCGTGCGCCGGAACATCATCGAGACGGGCATCCGGATCGACGGCCGGGCCGTGGACAAGGTGCGCCCCATCGTCTCGGAAGTGGGCGTGCTGACCCGGGCCCATGGCTCGGCCCTGTTCACCCGCGGCGAGACCCAGGCCCTGGTGATCGCCACGCTGGGCACTGGTGACGACGAGCAGCTGATCGACGCCCTCGAAGGCAAGTACTACGAGCGCTTCCTGCTGCACTACAACTTCCCTCCCTTCAGCGTCGGCGAGACCGGCCGGATGGGCGCCCCCGGGCGTCGGGAAGTGGGTCACGGCAAGCTCGCCTGGCGCGCTGTCCGCCCCATGCTGCCGTCGCATGACGAGTTCCCCTACACCCTGCGCCTGGTGTCCGAGGTCCTGGAGTCCAACGGCTCCTCGTCCATGGCCACCGTGTGCGGAGCGTCCCTGGCCCTGATGGACGCCGGCGTTCCCCTGAAGAAGCCGGTCAGCGGCATCGCCATGGGCCTGATCCTCGAGAAGGACGGCTTCGCCGTGCTTTCCGACATCCTGGGCGACGAGGACCACCTCGGCGACATGGACTTCAAGGTGGCCGGCACCGAGGACGGGATCACCTCCCTCCAGATGGACATCAAGATCGCCGGGATCACCGAGGAGATCATGCGCAAGGCGCTGGAGCAGGCCAAGGGCGGCCGCCAGCACATCCTGGACGAAATGGCCAAGGCCATGGAGGCCCCGCGCACCCAACTGGGCGAGTTCGCGCCGAAGATTGAGACCATCAAGATCCCGGTGGACAAGATCCGCGAAGTGATCGGCTCGGGCGGCAAGGTGATCCGCGAGATCACCGCCGAGACCGGCGCAAAGGTCGATATCGGCGAGGACGGCACCATCCGCATCGCCGCCCCCGACCAGGCCAAGATCGACGCGGCCCGCGACTGGATCAAGTCCATCGCCTCGGAGCCCGAACTGGGCGCCATCTATACCGGCAAGGTCGTGAAGATCGTCGACTTCGGCGCCTTCGTGAACTTCTTCGGCGCCAAGGACGGCCTGGTCCACGTGAGCCAGATCTCCTCGGAACGGGTGAACAGGGTCTCCGACGTCCTGCAGGAAGGCCAGTCCGTGAAGGTCAAGCTTCTCGGCTTCGACGACCGGGGCAAGACCCGGCTGTCGATGAAGGTCGTCGACCAGGAGACCGGTGAGGACCTGTCCAAGAAGGAAGACGCCGGCGGGGACGCCGAGGGCTGACCCGCCCGGTCATCCGTCAGACTTCAGGGGCGGCCAGAGTGATCTGGCCGCCCTTTCCATGTTCGGCGGGAAGCTGTAAGGGCGGGCAGGGTCCGCAGTTCACCCAGGCGTCGCCGCCCCGCAAGGGGAGCTAAACCTGCACAGACAGGCATCTTCCGCATCTGACGCTTTCCTTCTGCGCCAGGTCGAAGCCGGCGACCCCGACACCGCCCCCGGCGGGCCAGGCGCAGCACGAGGACGCGTGATGCCCAGAACCTTCCTGCCCTTCGCGGTTGACGACATCTCGGCCCTGGCCAAGTCCCTCCGGGAGCAGTTGGCCGCCCGGACCGAACCGCCCGGCCATGTCGAAATGCTGAACATCCTGGCCCGGGCGGCCGGCTGCCGGAACTTCCAGCAGTTCCGGGCGCAGACCGCTGCAGGCCCTGCACCGCCGGCGCCAGATCCGGAGCCGGACCGCGCCCTGGTCGAGCGGACCGCCCGCCATTTCGACGCTGAGGGGCGCCTCGCCACCTGGCCCGCCAAGACCTCCCTGCAGTCTCTGGCCCTATGGGGCCTGTGGTCCCGGATTCCGCCGGAAACTGTCTTCTCGGAAATCAGCTTCAACCAAAAGTTGAATGTGCTCAGCCAGATCGGTGATCCCGCCCTGCTGCGCCGCTCCATGGTGCATGCCAACCTGGTGTCGCGAACGGACGACTGCCGGGACTACCGGCGGATCGAGCAGCGCCCACCTCCGGACGCCCTGGCGCTGATCCGTCGGCTGGGGCCCGGGTCCGACTGAGACCAGGGCTCAGCTGCGCAGCTTGCGGATGATGGCGTCCAGGTCGCGGGCGAGGACAGGATCGTCCTGCTTGAGGGCCTCGATGCGACGGACCGCATGAAGAACCGTGGTGTGATCACGCCCGCCAAACCGGCGGCCGATGTCGGGCAGGGAGCGGGTGGTGATCTGCTTGGCGATCCACATGGCGGCCTGCCGGGGACGCGCCACCACCCGGGCCCGCCGCTCGGAGATGATGTCCGCCTGCTTCAGGCCGTAGTGCTCGGCCACGGCCTTCTGGATCTGGTCGACCGTCACCCGCTTCTCGCTGCAGGCCAGATGCGGGCGCAGGATGGCCTGGGCCTCATCGAGCCCAAGGCGGGCGATATCGCCGCCGACCCGGGCGACCAGGGTGTTGAGGGCGCCCTCAAGTTCACGGACGGAATCCGTGAAGCGGTCCGCAAGGAACTGCAGCACGTCCCCCTGGGCGGAGGGCAGGAAGCCCCCGGCCTGGGCGAGGATGGCGAGCTTGCGCTCCAGTATGCCCAGCCGCAGGGCGCGGTCCGCCGGTTCGATCCCGCACACCAGACCGGACTGGAGGTGGGATCGCAGGCGCGGCTCCATCTCCGAAAGCTCGGAGGGGGAGCGGTCAGCGGTCAGCACCACGCGCCGCCCGTCCTCGATCAGCGCGATGAGGGTGTGGAAGAGCTCTTCCTGCGTGTTCTGCTTGCCAGCGACGAAGTGTACGTCGTCGATGAGGAGGAGGTCGGCGTTCCGCAGCTCCGCCTTGAAGGCGGCGGTCTGCCGGTCCTGGATCGCCCTCACGAAGGTTGACGTGAAGCGCTCGGCGGTCAGGTAGACCACCCGGCGCGCCTCTCCCGTCTGAATGGCCTCCCAGGCCAGGGCGTTGAGGAGGTGGGTCTTCCCGAAGCCATAGGGGCCATGGAAGAGGACGGGATTGAAGTGCCCGTCCGCCCAGGACGCCACCCGGCGGGCGACGGCGAAGGCGAACTCGTTCGAAGGACCCGGGACAAAGGTATCGAAGCTGAACCGGTCCTGGAGGCCCTGCTGGCGGGCGAGGGAAGGCGCCGGGCGAAGATCGGCGGGGTCCGGAGCCGCGCG
>CANGRP010000227.1 GCA_947456005.1 Caulobacteraceae bacterium | reverse complement strand
CGGCTGAACCGGCCCGAGGCCTTCAACTCCATGAACCGCGCGTTCTGGAACGAGCTTCCGGCCATCGTGGACGATATCAGCGACAACGCCCGGGCCCGGGTGATCGTCATCTCGTCCACGGGCCGCCACTTCACGGCGGGCATGGACCTCCAGAACTTCGCCGGCGTCGGCGGCGGGACGGGCGAGGGGCCCCGGCGCCCGGACATCGCAGGCGAGGCCTCCCGGGCGCACCTGGAGTCCCTGCAGGACGCTTTCTCCTGCCTGGACCGGGCCCGCATGCCGGTGATCGCCGCCATCCAGGGCGGCTGTGTCGGCGGTGGGGTGGACCTGACCGCCGCCTGCGACATCCGTTACGCCAGCGCCGACGCCTTTTTCTGCATCCAGGAGATCAACATCGGCATGACCGCCGACGCCGGCACCTTCCCGCGGCTCTGTCGGCTGATCCCGCAGGGCTGGGTGCGCGAACTGGCCTATACCGGGCGGCGCCTGCCCGCCGAGGCCGCCCGCGAGATCGGCCTGGTCAACGCCGTCCTGCCGGACCCCGAGGCCGTGGTCGCCCACGCCCTGGCCGTCGCCCGGGAGATCGCCGCCAAGTCGCCCCTGGCGGTGGCCGGCTCCAAGGTGATGATCAACTACGCCCGTGCGCACGACACCGAGACGGCCCTGGACTATCTCCGCGTCTGGCAGGCGGGCATGTTCCCCGCCGCCGACATGGCCGAGACATTCAAGGCCCGGCAGGAGGGCCGCGAGCCGGACTTCCCGGACCTGAGGCCTGTCCATCGCGGCATGTAGGGAAGGGGAGCCGGAAGCAGGCCGTTGCGCCGCAACGCCGCCTTCGGCTAAGAGAGGCGCTCCCCGCCGGGGACTGGTGACGTGGCCGAGTGGCTGAAGGCAACGGTTTGCTAAATCGTCATACCCGAAAGGGTATCCAGGGTTCGAATCCCTGCGTCACCGCCACCCACCCTCCCGACATCCCTGCCTGAGCAGATGGGTTCCGCCATGTCGCGGAACGTGCGGGGCTATTCGCGCCCGAACCGTCTGTGGAGACGCCCCTTGGGGCGGGGGTCGAGGGGCGGTTCGGGCCCGGAAGGGGGCGCGTCTCCGGGGGCGGCCTGAAAGGCTGGGATCAGGTGCAGGCGCGGAAGCTCAGAAACCTGACGAGGCACCGCGACATCCGCCGCGTTGTCTTCGGGTCGGGCCCAGTCCGGAACAGAAGTGAGACGAGGATGGGCCGAAACGCGATTTCCTTCGGAGCCCGGGTGCTGCCGGGCCGCCAGCAAGGCGTCGAACGCCGGGTACAGGCAGCTAGCCGACGACCCTGAAACCGGTGTTCGATGTGGCGCTTTCCGGCGTATTGGCTGAGCGGGCCGCTACCCGGTAGCGGTTGCAGTGGCTGGCGTGACAAAGGAATGATCCGCCGCGAATGACCCGGTGTGATCCATCAGGAGGGCCGACGGGGTCGGGACCGGCCCGCCGGGGGTCCGGTTGAGCCGTCCAGACATCTCTGCACCATTCCCAGACATTGCCTGCGACCTCGAACAGGCCAAATCCGTTCGGCGGGAAACTCTTCACGGGGCAGGTGCCATGATGACCGTCTTCTGCGGTGTCGGCCTGCGGAAAGTCACCCTGCCAGATGTTGCACATGTGGGCGCCGCCGGGGGTTAGATCATCGCCCCAGGGATACCGGGCGCCGACGAGACCGCCCCTCGCCGCCGCCTCCCATTGCGCCTCCGTGGGCAGCCGGACGCCGGCCCATTCGCAATAGGCGCAGGCGTCATTCCAGGAGACGTGGACAACGGGGTGTTCAGTCTTGAGCAGGACATGGCTTCCCCTCCCGGCCGGCCAGCGCCAGCAGGCGTCCGGGACCTCCCACCACCAGGGCGAGCCGTCGATGCGCCGCCGTACGCTCTTGGCCACCCGGCGCGAAACCAGGGTGTGAAAGACGAGGGAGGACCCGAACCGCTCCGCTTCCGTGCGGTACCCGGTCGCCTTCACAAAGTCGGCGAACTGGGCGTTCGTCACTGTGGTCGCCGAAATGCTGAAGCCAGACAGGGTGACCCGACGAGGTGGTCCTTCGCCATCCTCTGGGTTGGCGTCTGCATCCTCGCCACCCAGCAGGTAGGAGCCTCCAGGGATCGGGAGCCAGTCGAAACCGACGCCTTGCTCTCTTCGAAGGTTGTGGTCCTTCATCCCCGCTTCCGGGCGAGGCGAATGAGGGGCGCAGCAACTCATGAGAGGCTTCCGGCAGGTGGGCGCATCACGACGCCGTGGATGCCCAAGCCGCAAACGGCTTCGGAACCCGACGCCGGGATCCTAGCGCGACAGACACTTGGACAGAAAGGCCTGGATAACGGCCCGCCCCTGTTCCTCTTCCGCCAGTTGCTCCGGCGTCTTGGGGCCCGCTTCGATTCGAAGGCCATCGCCTGCCCTGCCCCAGTAGTATCCGTGTCCACTCTCCTTGACCTTCAGGACTTCCACCCTACGGCCGGCGGCGCGCATTACGGCGATTGTCGGCTCGACCAGGCGGGCGGGGACCTGGATGTCCCCTTCGCTGATCAGGAATAGCGCAGGAATGCGGATGTCCGCGGCGTTCCGCTCTATGCTCTTGTCCCGGATGACATCGTCGAGCTTTGCCCCAGCGAGGCCGCGGGCGGTCAGGCCCGCCAAAAGCGCATTGCGGGTCGAAGACATGAACTGGACACTTGCCGGACGCATATCCGAGAGGGGCGGGCGGGCGAAATCGCCCCGGAGGTAGAGATCCGGATTCGTCATCCAAGGCGCACCGGCGACGACGCAGGCCGCCTCATCCCCTGTCCGGATTGCCGTCCGAAGAACGAGGTTGCCGCCATGGCTGCCACCAAAAAGGGCGACGCGGCTCCTGTCGAGGGAAGGGTTCCGCTTCACGTAGCGAAGCGCCGCAATCACATCTTCCTCCTCGTCGCCGAGGATCGCACCATCGCGATAGCCGATGGAGAGGATGGCCCAATTGCTACGATCCAGCATCTCGACCGTTGGCGACGGGCTGAGCCCCTCAGGCGACGCAAGCGTCCGGATGAAGGCGAAGTCTCTTCCACCCTTGCCGCCGTGGACGGTAATGACGGTCGGGAACGGGCCTGGTCCCGGGGGCAGGTTCAGAACGGCCTTGAGTTGGAGGCCATCCCCGGACGGAATCTCGATTTCCGTCACTGTCCTGCTAGGGGCCGCCCATGCCGCCTGTGAGACAAGAGCAGCTGCAAGCGCCAAACTGGCCAATAGTTTCATCGGATACCTCCTGATCCTGCACCCGGACGGGCGCGCCTTAAGCCTCAGTATCTGGCCAGGACCTCGACTCCGGCGATCCGTGTCGTGGTCACCCGACCGGTCATCCGCGAGGGCGTGTTCCCTGCGTTCCAACGGCTCCACTGCGCCTTGAGTTCCTCCGCCTTGCCCGGGTTGGATCCTGCAAGGTCCCTTGTCTCGGAGGGATCGCGCCGAAGGTTGAAGAGAAAAGTCTTCCGTCCACCGGCGGGGAGGTCGACTTCGATGAGCTTCCAGTCGCCCTTCCGGATCGCCAAGTCCGTTCCGGCCCGCCAGTAGAGGGCGTCATGTGCGGGCGTCGAAGGGTTTCTGACAGGCGCGCGCAGGTCCACCCCGTCGATATCCTTCACCCGGTCTTCGAGGCCAGCGGCGCCAAGGATGGTGGCCCCCAGATCTAGGGAAATCACCGGCTGTGAGTAGGTTCGAGGAGCCTTCCAGCCCTTCGGCCAGCGGATCAGGAAGGGGGTCCTAATGCCTCCCTCCCCAAGATCACGCTTGTGTCCATTGAACGGCGCATTGGAACAGACCTCCGCAATATAGGGCGGACATCCGTTGTCGCTCACGAAGAGGACGAGGGTGTCATCCCGTAACCCCCTGCGATCAAGATCCTGGAGGACGGTCCCGACGCTGTCGTCGAGGGCGGTCACCATGGCGGCGTAGGCCCGTTTCCGGGGGTCGGCGATGTGGGCTACGCGGTCGACATAAGTCTTGGTCGCCTCCAGCGGGACATGCGGCGCATGGTGGGCGAGCACAAGGAAGAAGGGGCGATCCTCCGAATCCGCCCGGGCGAGGAAATTCAGCGCCTCCCGGTTCAGGACATCGGTCTTGTAGTCGTCGATTTCGACCGGTGAGCCCATGCGGCTGAAGCCCTGCGATCGCGTCCGCTCGAGGGGTTCGCCTTCGGTACGAAGCAGGAGGTCGCCCTCCTTCGGATTGAGGATGTAGGACCCGCCGCTGGCGAATCCG
>CANGRP010000226.1 GCA_947456005.1 Caulobacteraceae bacterium | reverse complement strand
TCGGTGCGCTGCAGGTGACGGATCTCCACCGCCAGGCGCTCGATGGCGCTGCCCGCCACCGCCAGGGCGGCGAAGTAGGCCGCGTGCCGGTCCCGGGGAATGACCTGGGTCGAGACGGGCTCCACCGCCAGGCCCATCTTCTCCGCCACGTGGGCCGCCACCTCAGGGGCGACGTTGGCGAAGGTCCCGACCGCGCCGGAGATGGCGCAGGTGGCGATCTCCGCCCGCGCGGCCATAAGCCGCTGGCGCGTGCGCTGGAACTCGGCGTAGTGGCCCGCCAGCTTGAGGCCGAAGGTCGTCGGCTCGGCGTGGATGCCATGGCTGCGGCCGACGCAGGGCGTCATCCGGTGCTCCATCGCCCGGCGCTTCAGGGCCGCCAGCACCAGGTCGACGTCCTCGATCAGAAGGTCCGTCGCCCGGGCCAGCTGGACCGCCAGGGCGGTGTCATTCACGTCCGAGGAGGTCATGCCCTGGTGCAGGAACCGGGCCTCAGGTCCGACGAGTTCGGTGACATGGGTCAGGAAGGCGATGACGTCGTGCTTCACCTCGCGCTCGATCTCGTCGATCCGGTCGACGTTGAAGATCACGCCCCGGCCCTTCTCCCAGATGGTCCGGGCGGCCTCCTTCGGGATCACGCCCAGCTCAGCCATCTTGTCGGCGGCGTGCGCCTCGATCTCGAACATGATGGTGAAGCGCGTCTGGGGCTCCCAGATGCGGGCGAATTCGGGGCGGGTGTAGCGAGGGATCATGGTCGCGACTTCTAGGCCGCTGCGGCCCTGGATGCAAAGCCGCCGGCGAGCTGGACGCCCACCGGCCCCGCCGCAAGGCTGCGGAGGGGGACCAGGGGGGGCCAGACCCGGGCGAAGCCCTCGAACATCAGTCCTCTCCCCGGACCTTCCGGGCGTCGGCGAGGGCCTTCACCAGGCCGATCGAGCCGAGGAAGTAGTGGAAGGCCGCCCAGAGGTAGAAGCACAGCGAGATGATGACGCCCGACCGGGTCGCCTCGACCAGGCTGGTCTGGCAGCGTCCGGCGAGGTCCGCCGAAGATCCAGCCGGGGCGACGCCGCCCGGGCAGGCCTGGGCGAAGCTTTCGCCGCCGCCCACCCCGCCCAGCATCTGGCCGAGGGAGGCGAGGATGCCCTGGTGGGCGCCCTGGGTGAAGTTGAACTGGGCGAACTGGTCGATCACCCAGCCGGTGAAGGGCGGGCCGCCGCCCAGGGCGATGAGGTTCAGGAAGAACAGCATAATCGCCGCCGCGGTCGCCCGACGCCGGGTCTCGACCATGTTCTGCACCACGCCGAAGGTCGGGCCCAGGTAGACATAGTGGAAGATGCCGGGGATCAGCAGGATCAGGGCTGCGGCCTGCCAGGACGGCTGGAGGTAGGCGACGATGTAGATCGGCGTCGCGATCGCAAGGCCGAGGGCGGGGGTCAGGGCGTACCAACGCGCGCTCCGCACGGCGAGCCGGTCGGTGACCACGCCCCCGAGCAGGGTCCCGATGCCCGCCGAGATGCCGCCCACCAGGCCTGTGATCAGGCCGACCTGGGCGTAGTCCAGGCCAAAGGCGCGGGAGAAGTAGGGCGGTACGAACTGTCCGGACCCGTAGGAGCCGAAGGAAGCGATGGTCACGCCCAGGATCATGTGAAGCACCGGCCACTTGCCGAACAGGGTCTTCACGATGGCCCACATCTCACGGAACTCGCCGCCCATTGAGAAGGCCGGCTGAACCGCCAGGGAGGCCCCTCCATCCGCCTCGGAATGGCCCCGGGGCGGTTCCTTGATCATCAGCTTGATGGCGATGGCGATGAGGATGCCGGGCAGGCCCACCAGCATGAAGGCCACCCGCCAGGAAAAGTTCTGGGCTAGCCATCCTCCCGCGACAGCGCCCAGCATGGTGCCGATGGGGATGCCGAGGGCATAGACCGCCAGGGCGCTGGCTCGCTTCCGGGGCTCGAAATAGTCGCTGATCAGGGAGTGGGCCGGCGGGTTCAGCCCGGCCTCGCCAAATCCGACCCCGAACCGGTAGGCCGCCAGCATGGCGAAGCTGGTTGCGGTGCCGCACAGGGCGGTGAAGCCGGACCAGATGACAATGGCCGCCGAGATGATGTTGACCCGGTTGAAGCGCTCGGCGAACCGGGCGATCGGGATGCCGAGGAAGGTGTAGAGCAGGGCGAAATAGAGCCCTCCCAGGAGGCCGAGCTGGGTGTCGGTGATCTTGAGATCGACCTTGATCGCCTGGCCGATGGTCGAAATGATCGTCCGGTCGATGAAGTTGAAGGTGTAGGCCGTGACCAGAAGGGTCAGGACCACGGACTTGTAGCTTGTGCTGTAAACAGGTTTTTCCGCAGCCTGAGGCTGAGCTTGAAGCGCTGACATGAACTCGTTTCCCCCACGGCGAACCGCCGTTTCCCGACGGTGACTTTAGCGGCTGTCGGCGGCAGGGGAAGGGGGCGTAGAGACTTCCTTCCTGGCGCCGCCTGGGGATAGAAGCGGCGCATGGCTGAACTCGTTACCGACGCCGAGGACCCCCGGATCGCAGAGTACAGGGACGTGCGGGAGAAGGACCTGGTCGGCCGCCGGGGCCGGTTCATCGCCGAGGGATCGGTAGTCCTGCGCAGCCTTCTGGACAGCCCCGTCGCCAGACCGGTCTCCGTCCTGGTCTCCGAGGCGCGGCTCGCCGGGGTGTCTGACCTGCTGGCAAGGGTCCCGCCGGGTACGCCCGTCTTCGTTGCCGCCCAGCCCGTCATGGATCGCATTGTGGGCTTTCCAATCCATCGCGGAGTCCTGGCCCTGGGGGAGGCCAGCCTCCGGCCTGATGCGGACGCGCTCCTGGGACGTTTGGGGAAGGCGGCCCTGGTCGTGGCCCTCTGCGGGATTTCCAATCACGACAACATGGGCGGCCTCTTCCGCAACGCCGCCGCCTTCGGAGCGGAGGCGGTCCTGCTCGACTCCGCCTGCTGCGATCCCTTCTACCGGAAGGCCCTGAGGGTCTCGGTCGGCGGGGTTCTCCGGGTTCCCCACGCCCGGCTCGCTCCAGGGGAAGACCCGGTCGCCCGCCTGGAAGGGCAGGGCTTCAGGGTCCTGGCGCTCAGCCCCTCGGGGGACCTGATGCTGCGAGATGTGAGGGGCGAGGGCCGGATATCGGTCCTGTTCGGGGCCGAGGGCCCAGGCCTGGCCCCGGAGGTGCTGGCCCGCTGTGAGACGGTGCGGATTCCCATGAGCGCCGGATTTGACTCCCTGAATGTGGCCACGACCTCGGGTATCGTGCTCCATCACCTCCGCAATGGCGGCGGGGAAGGGACGAGGCTGCAATGAACGCCCTTCTGGACCGGCCGGAACTGACGCTGCTGCTGGCTCTCGGGATCGGCCTGCTGGTGGGCGTGGAGCGGGAGCGCAGCAAGGGCGCCGGGCCGAACCGCGGCGCGGCGGGGCTGCGGACCTTCGCCCTGATCGGCCTGGTCGGGGGCGCCTGCGGGCTCTTTGGCCAGCCCCTGCTGACCGCCGTGGCGGGACTGTTCGTCGCCGCCGCCGCCGTCGCCTCCTACCGGCGCTCGCGCCCGGATGATCCGGGCCTGACCACAGAGGTGGCCATGTTCGCCACCTTCCTCTTGGGGCTGATGATGGCCGACAAGCCCCAGGCGGCCGTGACGGCGGGGGTGGTGATGGCGGTCCTGCTCGCCGCCCGGACGCCGCTCCAGGCCCTGGTCAAGGATACGCTGAGCGAGAGTGAGCTGAGGGACGGCCTGGCCTTTGCGATCGCCGCCCTGGTCGTTCTTCCGCTCCTGCCGGACCGCGCCATCGATCCCCTGGGAGTCTTGAATCCCTTTGCCCTCTGGCGCCTGGGGGTGGTCATGATGGGGCTCAGCGCCCTCGGCTACATCGCCCAGCGGCTGGAGGGCGGGCGCCGGGGGTTGTTGCTGGCGGGATTGGCCGGGGGCTTTGTCTCCTCCACCGCCACCATCGCCGGCATGGGCCGGAGGGCGCGCGAGACGCCCGGGATCACGTCCGCCGCTGCGGCGGCGGGGGTCGTGTCCATGCTGTCGTCCATGATCTACCTTTCCGCCCTGCTGGCGACGCTCAGGCCCCAGGTCCTGACCCACCTTGCATGGCCGCTCCTGGCGGGCGGCGGCGTCATCCTGGTCTTTGCGCTCGTGACGGCGCGAAACGGAGCCGACTCGCCTCCGGGCCAGGGGGCCACCGGCCGGGCCTTTGACCTGACCTCCACCGCCTTCTTCGTGGCGCTTGTCGCCGGCTGCACGCTCCTGAGCCGTCTCCTGGAGCTCTGGCTGGGTGAGCG
>CANGRP010000225.1 GCA_947456005.1 Caulobacteraceae bacterium | reverse complement strand
CTCCTGGAGCTCTGGCTGGGTGAGCGCGGGGTGCTGGCGGGCGCCGCCGCCACGGGCCTCGCCGACGCCCACGCCGCCGCGCTCTCTGTCACCGGCCTGGCCGCCGCCGGAAAGATGACAGACTCCGTCGCCGCCCTCGGCGTCCTGGTCGCGCTCATCGCCAACATGCTGGTCAAGGCGCCCACGGCCTGGGTCCTGGGAGGGGCGGCCTATGGCCTCCGGGTCAGCCTGGGCGCCCTCCTCCTCACCCTCGGGGTCCTGGGGGGCGCCCTGGCGGCCGGGCTCCTGGGCGGATGACGCGCAGCGCTTGTCAAAGGCCGCGCCGGGCGGCTAGAGCCTGTCCGAACCCGGCGTCCCCGCCGGCGTGATTTCAGAGCCTTACGGAGGCCCCCATGGCCATTGACGCGGCGACCGTCCGCAAGGTCGCCAGACTGGCGCGCATCGCCGAGCCCGAGGCTCGGATCGAGCCCCTGGCCCGGGAGCTCACCGGGATCATGGACTGGATCGAGCAGCTGGCCGAGGTCGACATCGAGGGCGTCGAGCCCATGACGTCGGCCGTGTCCCAGCCTGCGCCCCTGCGCGACGACGTGGTGACCGAGGGCGGCGACCCCGAACGCATCCTCGCCAACGCCCCGCGCCGGACTGGCGACTTCTTCGTGGTTCCCAAGGTGGTTGAGTGATGTCGTCCCTGACCGACCTGACCCTCCGCGCCGCCCTCGACGGCCTGTCCTCCGGCGCCTTTTCCTCGGAGGAGCTGACCCGGGCCCACATCGAAGCGGTCGAGGCCGCCCGTCCGCTCAACGCCTTCATTCTGGAAACGCCCGACAAGGCCCTCGATATGGCCCGGGCCTCCGACGCCCGGCGCGCGGCCGGCGAGGCCGGGGCCCTGGAGGGCGCGCCGCTGGGGATCAAGGACCTTTTCTGCACGAACGGGGTGACTACCACGGCGGGCAGCCGCATCCTGGGCGGGTTCACCCCCACCTATGAGTCCACTGTCACCTCCCAGCTCTGGCGCGACGGGGCGGTCATGCTGGGCAAGCTGAACCTGGACGAGTTCGCCATGGGCTCGTCCAACGAGACCTCGGCCTACGGTCCGGTCGTCAGTCCCTGGCGGCGGACCGGCGACCCCTCGCCCCTGACCCCCGGCGGGTCCTCCGGCGGCTCGGCCGCCGCGGTCGCCGCGGGCCTCTGCCTTGGCGCCACCGCCACCGACACCGGCGGCTCCATCCGCCAGCCGGCGGCCTTCACCGGAACGGTCGGCATCAAGCCCACCTATGGCCGCTGCTCGCGCTGGGGCGTGGTCGCCTTCGCCTCGTCCCTGGACCAGGCCGGGCCGATCGCCCGGACTGTCGAGGACGCCGCCCTCCTGCTGCAGTCCATGTCGGGGCATGACCCGAAGGACTCCACTAGCTTGGACGTCGAGGTCCCCGACTTCGCCGCCTTCGTCGGGCGCTCGGTGAAGGGCCTGAGGATTGGCGTGCCGAAGGAGTACCGCGTCGACGGCATGCCAGCCGAGATCGAGGCGCTCTGGGAGCAGGGCATCGCCTGGCTGCGTGAGGCGGGCTGCGAGATCGTCGAAGTCTCCCTGCCGCACACCCGCTACGCCCTGCCGGCCTACTACATCGTCGCGCCCGCCGAGGCCTCGTCCAACCTCGCCCGCTACGACGGCATGCGCTACGGCCTGCGCGCCGACGCCGCCAGCCTGACCGACACCTACGAGAAGTCCCGCGCCGAAGGCTTTGGCGAGGAGGTCAAGCGCCGCATCCTGATCGGCACCTACGTCCTGTCGGCGGGCTATTACGACGCCTACTACCTGCGGGCCCTGAAGGTGCGCCGGCGGATCGCCGACGACTTCACCGAGGCCTTCGGCAAGGTCGACGCTCTGCTCACGCCCACGGCCCCGTCGGCCGCCTTCGCCCTGGGCGAAAACGCCAATGACCCGGTCGCCATGTACCTGAACGACATCTTCACGGTGACGGTGAACCTGGCGGGCCTGCCGGGCATGAGCGTGCCGGCGGGGCTGGACGCCCGGGGCCTGCCCCTGGGCCTGCAGCTGATCGGCCGCCCCCTGGACGAGGGCCTGCTGTTCTCGCTGGGCGGCGCCATCGAGAAAGCGGCGGGCTTCTCGGCGAAGCCCGCGCGCTGGTGGTGACCGGCTAGACCTTACTTCGAAGCCGGCTTGGCCGCCGGAGCGGAACCCGGGGCCGGGGTGGCCGAGTCGAGGCCGGCCTGGATCGCTGTGAGCCTCTCTTCCGAAAGCATGCCGCCGGCCATGGGCTGGAGCTGGCGCAGGGTCATGCCCTTGAACTGCTCATAGGCCGGATGATCGGTCACGCCCGGCAGTTCCTTGTCGAGGACGGCCTTGGCGGCGGGATCCGCCGCCAGCTCGGCGATCGGGGTGGCGTCCACGGACTTCTTGCCCTCCGCCAGGGCGGGAAGGGCGGCGAAGGCGAGGGACAGGCCGGCCACGCCGGCGATCAGGGTCTTCTTCATTTCGGTCTCCAGGCGCGCGGGTCCTTCCCGGGCTCAGGGCCGAGAGGTTGAAGACAGACGCGTCGACAGCGCAAGAGGCTTTCACCGGAAGGGCGCCCGCTTTAAACAGGGTCCATGAGCGAGACATCCAAACTGATCCAGGGCCGGACCGGTCCGTGGGAAATCGTGCTGGGCCTGGAGGTCCACGCCCAGGTCGCCTCCAACGCCAAGCTCTTCTCGGGCGCGGCCGTCGGCTTCGGCGCCGGGCCCAACGCCCAGGTCAGCCTGGTGGACGCCGCCATGCCGGGCATGCTGCCTGTCCTCAACCGCTACTGCGTGGAGCAGGCGGTGCGCACCGGCCTGGGCCTGAAGGCGCAGATCAACCTCACCAGCCGTTTCGACCGGAAGAACTATTTCTACCCGGACCTGCCCCAGGGCTACCAGATCAGCCAGTACAAGGATCCCATCGTTGGTGAGGGCGAGGTGCTGGTCGAGCGCGATGACGGCTCGACCTTCACGGTCGGGATCGAGCGCCTCCACCTCGAGCAGGACGCCGGCAAGAGCCTTCACGACCAGGACCCCAACGCCACCTATGTGGACCTGAACCGGGCCGGCACCGCCCTGATGGAGATCGTCTCGCGCCCGGACATGCGTTCGTCCGAGGAGGCCGCCGCCTACGTCAAGAAGCTGCGGACCCTCCTGGTCTACCTGGGCAGCTGCGACGGCGACATGGAGAAGGGTAACCTGCGGGCGGACGTCAACGTCTCCGTCCGGCGCCCCGGCGAGGGCCTGGGGACGCGCTGCGAGATCAAGAACGTCAACTCCTACCGCTTCATCCAGCAGGCCATCGAGTACGAGGCCCGCCGCCAGATCGAGATCCTCGAGGAGGGCGGCAAGATCGACCAGGAGACCCGGCTCTTCGACCCCGTGAAGGGCGAGACCCGGTCCATGCGGTCCAAGGAGGACGCGCACGACTATCGCTATTTCCCGGACCCCGACCTCCTGCCCCTGGTCCTCGATCCGGCCTGGGTGAAGGCCATCGAGGACAGCCTGCCGGAACTGCCGGACGCCAAGAAGGCCCGGTTCCAGAGCCAGTACGGCCTGACCGCCTACGACGCCGGGGTGCTGATCAGTGAGCAGGCGAGGGCGGACTATTACGAGGCCGCCGCCGCGGGCCGCGACGCCAAGCTGGTGGCCAACTGGGTGACCAACGACCTCGCCGCCCGGCTGACGGCGGCGGGGACGCCCATTTCGGACAGCCCCATCGCCCCGGATGAGATCGCTGAGCTGGTGGCCCTGATCGAGGAGGGGGTCATCTCCTCCAAGATCGCCAAGGACGTTTTCGAGCGCATGTGGGCGGGCGAGGGCCGGCCGCGCGCCGTCGTCGAGGCGCAAGGGCTTCAGCAGGTGTCCGACACCGGCGCCCTGGAGGCCCTGGTCGACCAGCTGATCGCCGACAATCCGGGCCAGGCGGCCGCCGTGCGCGACAAGCCCCAGGCCATCGGCTGGTTCGTCGGCCAGGTCATGAAGGCCACCGGCGGCAAGGCCAATCCCGGCGCGGTCAACCAGATCCTGAAGGCGAAGCTCGGGCTCTGAGCCCGGCGGATGGAGGAGGAAGCGGCATGGCTTCGGCGTTCGAGACGGCCTGGACCTGCTTCGAGGTCACCCTCCAGGACCGGGTGGCCCACATCCGGCTGAACCGGCCCGAGGCCTTCAACTCCATGAACCGCGCGTTCTGGAACGAGCTTCCGGCCATCGTGGACGATATCAGCGACAACGCCCGGGCCCGGGTGATCGTCATCTCGTCCACGGGCCGCCACTTCACGGCGGGCATGGACCT
>CANGRP010000224.1 GCA_947456005.1 Caulobacteraceae bacterium | reverse complement strand
GGGCCAGACCTGCCAGGCGAAGACGATCTTCTCCCCGGGCCGGGCGGCGACCGCCCTGCGGAAGTCGGTCTGCTTGCCGTCGGGAACGAAATCCTCCCAGCTCTCGACGATCTCGAGGCAACCATACTCAAGGAAGAAGGCCGCGCTGGCCTCCGCCCACTGGCGGTAGTCGTCCAGCCGGTCCTCGGGAACCGGGATCACCATGCCGCAGATGTGCATCTCGCCCTGCCTCCGGTGTTGCGACTTTAGGCTACTGGAGGGCGGGAGGGTCGCCTAGACCCAGGGGCCGCAGGCTCGTCCTGGCAGCTGCGTTTCCAAGGGCCGAGAATGGCGCACCCGACACGATTCGAACGTGTGACCTTTGCCTTCGGAGGGCAACGCTCTATCCAGCTGAGCTACGGGTGCGTCTTCAGCGGAGGGGCCTTCTAGCCGAAAGGCGGGCGGCTGGCTACTGCGACGAGACGCTGGCGCGGAACTCCCGTTCGGCGAGGGTGCGGCGGTCGGCGGGGGACAGGTCCGACAGGCGCTCCAGGGTGACGGTCCGGATGCGCGCCGTGCACGGATAGGCGTGGGGATAGGGGCCGACCGGGGCGCCGGTGTCGAGGCCGACGTCGAAGGTCTCGCCGCTCATGGAGAAGACCACCGGCACCGTACGCTCGATGCGCGCCGCGCCGGACGGTTCGCCGTCCACCGACAGGGTGAGGACGCCGCCGGCGCCGAGGCCGCCGTCGTAGGCGAAGCCGACCTCCAGCACGTGCGGCCCCGGGGCCAGGGGTCCGGCCTCGCCGACCAGGGTCAGTTCGCGGCCGAAGTAGTTGTAGAGGAACCGGGGCGCGCCCGCGTCGTCCAGGTAGAGGCTCCAGCCCGCCATGTTGCCGCCCTGGCAGGCGATGACGCCCCGGGCGGGCGCCTCGCCTACCTCCAGGTCCGCCGTGATCCGGTAGGAACAGTTCTTCAGGTTGACGACGATGCTCTCGGGGATCCGCACGTGGGCCGTCGTGTAGGTCATGGACCGGGCCGACCCCAGGGCGGTGGGTACGGCCAGGCCCGGGTCCGCGCGGCGGGCCGGGTCGCGCATCGGATAGACCCCGTTCCGCCGGGCCTCGGCGTCGAAGACCGCCTTGAGTTCCTCCAGCTTCTCCGGGAACTCGGCCGACAGGTCGCGGCCCTGGGAGAAGTCGTCGGCGATGTTGTAGAGCTCCCAGCGCTCCTGCGGCCCGTCGAAGGGCGTGGCCAGGAAGCGCATCCAGGGCACGCGGCCGTGGAAGCAGGAGGCCATCCAGCCCTCGTGGTAGACGGCCCGGTTGCCCAGGATCTCGAAGTACTGCGTCGTGCGCCGGCCGGGGGCGTCGGGCGCCTCGAAGCTGTAGGCCATGGACACCCCGTCCATGGGGTCCTGGTCCACCCCGTTGACCCGGGTGGGCGCCTCCACCCCCGCCGCCTGCAGGAGTGTGGGGGCGATGTCGATGACGTGGTGGAACTGCGAGCGGAGGCCACCGGCCTGGGCGATGCCGGCAGGCCAGCTCAGGGCCATGGCGTTGCGCGTCCCGCCGAAGTGGGAGGCCACCTGCTTCATCCACTGGAAGGGGGCGTCCAGGGCCCAGGCCCAGCCGGCGTTGAAGTGGTTCTCGCAGCGCGCCGTGCCGAAGTCGTCCATGTGGGCGAGCATCCACTCGGGGTCCTCGGGCACGCCGTTCTGGAAGGAGGGCGCGGCCCAGGCGCCGTTCAGGGTCCCCTCGGCGGAGGCCCCGTTGTCGCCGGTGATGTAGACGACGAGGGTGTTGTCGGCCTGCCCCGAGGCCTCCACGAACTGCAGCAGCCGGCCGATGTGGTGGTCGGTGTGGGCGAGGAAGCCGGCGAAGGCCTCCATCAGCCGGCTGGCCATGGGCTTGTAGCGGTCGGGATAGTCCTCCCAGGCCGGGATCTCGTCCGGCCGCCCGGTCAGGACCGTGCCCTCGGGGATGACGCCGAGGGCGCGCTGGCGCTCGAAGATGGTCTGGCGCAGGACGTCCCAGCCGGCGTCGAACTGGCCGGCGAACCGGTCGATCCAGGCCTTGGGCGCATGGTGCGGCGTGTGCACCGCAGGGGTCGGCAGATAGAGGAAATAGGGCTTGCCCGGCGCCGTCGCCCGCACCCGCTCGATCCAGGCGATGGACTGGTCCACCAGGTCCTCGGTGAGGTGGTAGTCGGGCTTGCCGAGATAGGGGAAGACCGGCGTGGTCTGGTCGTAGACCGGCGGCTCGTACTGGGAGGCCTCGGCGTTGATGATGCCGTAGAAGCGCTCGAAGCCCATGCCCGTCGGCCAGCGGTCGAAGGGACCGGCGGGGCCCTGCTCCCAGGTCGGGGTCAGGTGCCACTTGCCGAAGCAGCCGGTGGCGTAGCCATTCTGCCGCAGGATCTCCGCCACCGTGGCCGAGGACCGGGGGATCAGGCTGTCATAGCCGGGAAAGCTGTTGGCCCCTTCGGGGATGCCGCCCATGTGCACGGCGTGGTGGTTGCGCCCCGTCAGCAGGGCCGCCCGGGTGGGCGAGCAGAGGGCCGTCGTGTGGAACTGGTTGTAGCGCAGGCCCCTCGCCGCCACGGCGTCGAGGGCCGGGGTCGGCACGGGCCCACCGAAGGTCCCGAAGGATCCGAAGCCCACGTCGTCCAGCATGATCAGGATGATGTTCGGGGCGTCGTCGGGGGCGCCGTCCTTGCGCAGGCGCGCCGCCTGGGACGCGTCCAGCAGCCGCTCGATCCGGCCTTCGAAGGGCCGCGGGGGCCTGGGAAGCTCGGTCATTCCGGGTTCTCGAATCCAGGGTGGGAAAAGAACGTACGCGAACCGCTCAATCGGCAAAATGCATTCAAGGAATGATGGCCTTCAACCCAATCCAGAAGCCCACTCGCAGGTGATTTCCCGGGGTGAGATGAAATCCGCCTGGATCAGGATCTGAATTTGCGCTGCCTCAAGGTGGTCCGAAGAGGAATTGGGGAGTCTCCGATCCGATGGACGCAAACACCCCGGCGGCCCTGAACCGAAAGCTTTCGGCCTTCGTCGCCTTGTCAGAGGCCGAGTTGGGCGTTCTGGACCGGCTCCAGCACAGGCGCCGGAGGTTCGCCGCCGGTCACGACCTGGTCCAGCAGGGGCAGGCCCCGAAGAGCGTCTACCTCCTGACGTCCGGATGGGTGTGTTCCTACAAGGTTCAGGCGGACGGGACGCGGCAGATCGTCGACTTCCAGGTCGCCGGGGACTTCCTGGGTCTGCGCAGCCTGCTCCTCCGCACCTCGGACCACAGCTTTGAACCCGTCGTGGATAGCTATGCTGCGGAGGTGTCCGCGGGCGACCTGCTGGCGGCCTTCGGGGAGGCGCCCCGGCTGGCGATCGCCATGCTCTGGGCCGCCTCGAGGGACGAGGCCATGGTGGTCGAGCACCTGGTCGGCGTTGGACGCCGGGACGCGGACGCCCGCATGGCGCACTTCCTGCTTGAACTGGGTTCGCGTCTGGCCCTGGTCGGCCTTGGGGATGGCGACGGCTATGACTGCCCGCTCACCCAGACCCATCTGGCGGATGCGCTTGGCCTCACCGCCATCCACGTCAACCGCACCTTGCGGCGACTGCGGGAGAGAGGGCTCATGACCTTCCGGGACGGTCGCGTGCAGTTCGAGGATCGTCAGGGGCTCGTGACCCTTGCAGGATTCGATCCCGCCTATCTCGACCAGACCGGTCCGCTCCTGGCCTAGCGCCGCCGTCTTCCGGGAGTTGGGAGCGGGCGCGTGCAGGAGCAAGGCCGCCCCGGTCCTGGAACCGGGACGACCCTGGGTCGTTCAGATCACAAGGATCAACCGAGCGCGAGCTTGGCGGCGTCGAGACACCTGTTGGTCTCGGTCTCGTTGTTCTCCTTGTGAGCCTTCTCGGCGGCCTGATAGTGCTTCAGGGCGTCGTCCTTCTTCTGACCGGTCGGCGCCTTGTCCCAGGCGCTCTTGACGGAGATCATCTTCTCGGAAGTCTTCGTTTGTTCAGGCGTCATGGTGATTTCCTTCTTGTCCTCAGGGTCAGGTCCAGAGGATCTTGTTTCGGGATAATGTTTTCCAACCCCGCAAATAAAACACGCCTTCTTGGAGCGCGTACTGCTTCAGGTTAGGAGGCCGCCCTCTTTCTCTATTTGGAGAATAGTTGGAAGCTGCCCCCCCGCGGCGGACTCAGCCGGCGGGGGCCACCAGGGTCTTGCCCATGCCCTGGCCGGACAGGGCGAACTCCAGGGCCGCGCCATAGTCGGCCAGGGGGAAGCGGCGGCCTTCGGGGGGCGAGAGCCGGCCCTCCGCCACCCAGGCGAGGAGGCGGTCGAGGGTCTG
>CANGRP010000223.1 GCA_947456005.1 Caulobacteraceae bacterium | reverse complement strand
GACGCGCATTCGCGCGCCACCTCCCCCTGGGGGGAGGAATTAGGGAGCCTACGGGGAGCTCCCGGCGAAGCCGCGTGAGGGGGTCTGCGGCGGCTCAGGTGATCCCCTCCGTCCCGCATTCGCGGTCCACCTCCCCCTGGGGGGAGGAATTACAGCGCCCATGGCTCCCCCCAGGGGGAGATCCGGGCGAAGCCGGGTGAGGAGGGCGGCGTGGCGCCGGGGACACGGGTGGGGAAGGGGTTCCAGAACCCCCCTCGCGGAATTTCCTTGCTTTTCGTAAACCTTCCGGGGTGATGGTCGCCCCCCATGCGGGAGCCGGCGCGCCGGCCCGAGCCAGGACCCAGGATGAAGATCTTCAATCCCTTCGCCTCCATGCCCGACAACCCCCTCACCCGCGCGGTGAAGGAGGGGCGCCGGCCGCTGATCTATGCGGGCGTGTTCAGCCTGGTCTCGAACCTGCTCTATTTCGCCATGCCGCTGTACACGACGCATATCTATGGCGGCGTGCTGCCGAGCGGGAGCGTGCCGACCCTGCTGGTCCTGACCTTCGGCGTGCTGGCGGCCTTCGCCATGTCGTCCATCATCGACCACTACCGGGCCAAGGTGCTGATCAGCTTCGGCGTCCTTCTGGACCAGCGCGTCTCGGCCCACGTCTTCGGGGCGCTGTTCGAGGGCGCCGCCCGCGGCATGCCCCAGGCCCGCAGCCAGGCCCTGCGCGACCTCGACACCTTCCGGCAGATGCTGACCGGCCCGGCCTTCGGCGTGCTGTTCGACCTGCCCTGGATGCCGATCTTCATGCTGGTCCTGTTCGTGGTCGACCCGGTGATCGGCGTCATCACCTTCGTGGGCGCCCTGGTCCTGCTGGGCGTGGCCCTCCTGCAGGACATCCGCACCCGCCCCCTGCTTCATGAGGCCAACGAGGCGGCCCTGCGCAGCTATGGCTTCACCGACCAGGCCCTGAGGAACAACGAGGTGGTCCGGGCCATGGGCCTGACCGAGCCCCTGGCCAGCCGCTGGCGCGGCTTCCGCCAGACCACCATGGACCGCAGCTCGCTGGCCAGCGACGACGCCAGCTTCATGACCAACATCTCCCGCGGCCTGCGCCAGGGGATCCAGGTGCTGATCATCGGCGTCGGCGCCTGGCTGGTGATCACCGGCCAGATCCATGTGGGCCTGCTGTTCGCCAACATGATCCTGGGCGCCCGGGCCCTGCAGCCCATCGACCGGCTGGTGGCCAGCTGGGACGGCCTGATGAACGGCGCCCGCGCCTTCGAGCGCCTGACCACGGTGTTCGAGGGCTACAAGGAGCCCGTCCCCGCCACGGCCCTGCCGAAGGCCAAGGGCCTGCTGACCGTCGAGGGGGTCAACTTCGCCCCGCCCGGCGCCAACCGATTCGCGGTGCAGGCCCTTGCCTTCCGGGTCGAGCCCGGCGAGATGCTGGGCGTCATCGGCCCCTCCGGCGCGGGCAAGTCGACCCTGGCCCGGCTGATTGTCGGCGTCTGGCCCCCGACCCACGGGTCCATCCGGCTGGACGGCGCCGACGTCCACGCCTGGGACCGGTCGGACTTCGGCCGCAATGTCGGCTACCTGCCCCAGGACACCGAGCTCTTCCCCGGCACGGTCCGCGACAACATCGCCCGCTTCCGCGACGACCTGACCGACGAGAACGTGGTGGCCGCGGCCCAGGCCGCCGGCGTCCACGGCCTGATCCTGCGCCTGCCCCAGGGCTATGAGACCGACCTGGGCGACAGCGGCCGCATCCTCTCGGCCGGCCAGCGCCAGCGCGTCGGCCTGGCCCGCGCCCTGATCGGCGACCCCGCCCTGCTGGTGCTGGACGAGCCCAACGCCGCCCTGGACGCCGAGGGCGAGGAGGCTCTGATGGCCGCCCTGGACGCGGCCAAGGCCCGGGGGACGACCATCGTCCTGGTGGCGCACAAGCCCTCCATCTTCCGCGCCGCCGACAAGATGCTGGTCCTGCGCGACGGCCGCATGGAGGCCTTTGGCCCCCGCGAGGCGGTGATGGCCAAGTTCGCCGCCCCCGCCCTGAGGGCGGTGGAAGGCGGAGGCGCCCGATGAACGCCGACCCGCGCAAGTCCGACTTCGGCAAGCCGGGCCGGGCCGCCGGCGCCCTGCAGTCGGTGCGCCGCTGGATGGCGCCGGTCCTGAAGGTCGCCGACCAGCCCCTGGACCCGGACCTGGAGCGCCGCCTGCGCCGCCCCATGATCACCGGCGCCATCCTGATCGGCGTGTTCGTCGTCGGCTTCCTGGCCTGGGCCGTGGTGGCCCCCCTGGACAGCGCCGTCATCGCCCAGGGCGTGGTCCGGGTGGAGGAGAACCGCAAGATCCTGCGCCACCGGGAGGGCGGCATCGTCCGCGCCATCCTGGTGCGCGAGGGCCAGAAGGTGAAGAAGGACCAGGTCCTGCTGACCATGGATGACGTCCAGCCCCGGGCGGCCGTGGACGTGATGCAGAACCAGGTCGACACCTACGCCGCCCAGGTGGCCCGGTTCGAGGCTGAGGCCTCCGGCGCCCGGCAGGTGGCCTTCCCGCCTGAGCTGACCGCCCGGATCTCCGACCCCCGGGTCGGCGCCCTGGTCCGCGACCAGGAATTCCTGTTCGCCAGCCGGCTGCAGTTCTTTGACAGCCAGGCCGAGGTGCTGCGCCAGCGCGTCCAGCAGATCGATTCGCAGATCTCCGGGGTGCGGGCCCAGCTGACCGCCCTGGACGAGAACGTCGCCCTGACCCGCCAGGAGCTGGAGGGATACGAAACCCTCTACGCCCAGGGCTATGCGCCGAAGACCCTGATCCTGCGCTATCAGCGCGCCCTCTCGGACCTGGCGGGCCGCCGCGGCGCCCTGTCCGCCGAGCAGCAGCGCCTGGCCCAGCAGAGGGGCGAGGCCCAGGTGCAGCTGTCCGGCCTCAGCGACCAGAGAATCAGCCAGTCGGCCGAGGGGCTCCGCCAGATGCAGGCCGCCCTGGCCGACGCCCGGCCCAAGCTGGCCGCCGCCCTCCAGACCCTGGCGGGCGCGACGGTGCGCGCGCCGGTGGACGGCTATGTCCTCAACCTGACCCAGTCCACCGTGGGCGGGGTGGTCGGCGCCGGCGAGCTCCTGATGGTGGTGGTGCCTTCCGACGCCCCCCTGGCGGTGACGGCGCGAATCAAGCCCGACGAGATCGAGGGAATCACCGCCGGCATGAAGGCCCGGGTGACCCTGACCGCCTTCTCCACCCGCCGCGTCTCGCCCTTTGAGGCCGTGGTGACCAATGTCTCGGCGGACGAGCTGACCGACGAGAAGTCGGGCCAGTCCTTCTATCGCGCCGACCTGAAGATTGACCCGAAGGAGCTGGCCAAGCTGCCCAACGGCGAGACCGTGACCCCCGGAATGCCCGCCCAGGTGATGATCACCACGGGCCGGCGCACGGTGATGGGCTATATCATCGGGCCCCTGACGGACACGGTGAACGTCTCGATGCGCGACAAGTAGGCCGCCCTCCGCAGGTGGGAAACAGGGGTCGTGACCTTCTTGCATCACCCCCCGCCTTCACCAATGAAAACCGGGGGCTTTTGCAGTTGCGCAATTGAATCGCTTCGGCTACGGCTTGTTCGGGCTCGTTTAACCTGCGCCGTGGCACGTCATGTGATGGTCACAGCTTGGGGCTACGGACCGCCGGAACCCGTCCGATGGAAGTGTCCATGGGGTCGTGGCGCCGGACATTTCGTCGGTCCGAGTGAAACACACTGGAGAGAAGAATGACCGCCTACACGTTCGAGACGATCAGCGCCGCAGATGCGTTGGCCTTCGACGCCACCAAGGACACCCTGACGTTCACGACCGCGGGCGCCACGGCGACGGCGGTGACGGTGGCGATCACGGATGCCTCCGGCTTCCCCCTGACGCCGGCCTCCTTCGCCCTCACCTTCGCCGGGGTGACGAAGACCTTCGGGTCGAGCTTCATCGCCGCGGGCGGTGTGGGCAATGTGACGGGCCAGATCATCTTCCCCGACAACACCATGCTGTACGTCGGCACCACGGGCGCCAACGAGATCACCGGCTCGGCCGGCAGCGACGCCATGTTCCTCGGGACCGGCAACGACACCGGCGTCGGCGGCGACGGCAATGACGTCCTCCAGGGCAATGCCGGCGACGACAGCCTGGTCGGCGGCACGGGCAGCGACTCCATCTACGGCGGCCAGGGCGTCGACACCATCGACCTCGGCGCGGGCGCCAACTGGGTGAACGGCAACCGCGGCGACGACGTGATCGCCGGCGGCACCGGCGCCGACACGGTCTACGGTGGCCAGGGCGGCGACAGCCTGATCGCGGACGACGGCGCCAACCTCGTCTTCGGCGATCTGG
>CANGRP010000222.1 GCA_947456005.1 Caulobacteraceae bacterium | reverse complement strand
CGCGCGGGCCTTCCGGCGCGCCGGGCTCGGCGGCCCGGTCATCCTGCCGCCGCTGGGCGGATGGGGTCGCGGCGGCGGTTTTGGCGGCGGGGGTTTCGGCGGCGGCGGCGGCGGCTTTGGCGGCGGTGGATCTTCGGGGGGCTGGTGACATGCTGACAGACGTCGAACGCGAGCGCGTTGAGGCCGCCGTGGCCCGCGCCGAGGCGGCCACCCGCGGGGAGATCTACTGCATCGTCGCACCGGACTGCGGCGACTACCGGGAGACGCCCCTCGCCGTTGCGGCCTTCGCGGCCCTGGCGGCGCCAGTCCTGCTCCTGGCAGGGGGCATCCATGTCACTGTGCCCGGCCTGATCCAGGGCGGCTGGACCGCAGCGGCGGTGGGAGCCGCCGCCGGCGTCGCGGCCCGGGAGGCGGTGATGGGCGTGATCCTCCTGCAGGTCTTCCTGTTCCTCCTGGTACTGATGCTGGCGTGGCTGCCGCCGGTGCGCCGCCTCCTGACCCCCGCCAGCCTGAAGCGCGACCGTGTCCGGCGCCGGGCCTATGAACAGTTCCTGTCCAAGAACCTCCAGGCGACCCGGGAGCGCACCGGCGTGCTCATCTTCGTCTCGGAGTGGGAAAGGATGGCCGAGCTCATCGCTGACGAGGGCGTCGCCTCCCGGGTAGACCCCGGGATCTGGGACGAGGCCATGTCGCAGCTGATTGCGGGCGTGAAGGCTGGGAAGGCTGTCGAGGGGTTCGAGGCCGCCGTCGAGATCTGCGGCGGCGTACTCGCGGAGCACTTCCCGCCGCGCGGTGGCGACAATCCCAATGAGCTGCCCGACCACGTCGTCGTAATTCGATAACCGGGCGTCTGGCGCCTGCCCCCCGCGCAGACTACATCTGTCGGAGGGAGAAAACGGAGCGCGGGCATGGCCTACACACTCAGCGTCAACGGTCGGACACGGCGGGTCGACGTCGAACCCGACACACCCCTGCTCTGGGTCCTTCGGGACACTCTTGGCATCCTCGGCCCCAAGTTCGGCTGCGGGATCGCCCAGTGCGGCGCCTGCACCGTCCATATCGACGGAGCCCCCGTCCGGGCCTGCGCCCTTCCCATCGAGGCGGTGGGCAAGGGGCGGGTGACGACCATCGAGGCGATCGGCGACAGTGAGGTCGGCGCCCGGGTCCAGAAGGCCTGGTCCGAACTGGACGTCGCCCAGTGCGGCTACTGCCAGCCCGGCCAGATCATGTCCGCCACGGCCCTGCTGGCCGCCAACCCCCGGCCCAACGCCGATGAGATCGATGCGGCCATGGCGGGAAACATCTGCCGCTGCGCCACCTACAACCGGATCCGCGCCGCTGTGCGCCGGGCCTCCGGCCAGCCCGAGGAGGCCTGACCATGGCGGACGGCGCGCACACCGGCGCTTCACGGCGCGAGGCGATACTCCTGGCCGCCGGGGGCGGGGGCCTGGTTCTCGGCTTTTCCCTGGCTGGAAAGGGCGAGGCCGCCCAGGCTGCTCCTGCCCGTCTCAACACCTATGTCACCGTCAAGCCGGACGGCTGGGTCGAGGTGGTCAGCAAGAATCCCGAGGTGGGGCAGGGGGTGAAGACCTCCATGCCCATGATCATCGCCGAGGAGATGGACGCGGACTGGAACAAGGTCCGCACGCTTCAGGCGGTTTCAGATCCGGCGCTCTTTGGTCGGCAGTTCGCGGGCGGATCCCTCTCGATTCCCCTTCATTGGGATGAGTTGCGCAGGGTCGGCGCGACGGCCCGCGCCCTGTTGGTCGCCGCCGCCGCCAAGTCCTGGGGCGTGGAGGCCTCGGCCTGCACCACGGAGCCGGGCCGGGTGGTCCACAAGGCTTCGGGCCGGTCCGCGGATTACGGTTCCCTCGCGGCCGCCGCGGCCGCCCTGCCTGCGCCGGACCCCCGGACGCTGAAGCTGAAGGACCCCGCAGACTACCGCATCGTCGGCCGGTTCACCCCGCAGGTGGATACGCCCGCCATCGTCACGGGCAAGCCCCTGTTCGGCATCGACGTCGTCCTTCCCGGCATGTTGTTCGCCACCTTCGAGAAGGCCCCGGTCTTCGGCGCGGGCGTGGAGTCGGCTGACCTGGACGCCGCCCGGGCGATGAAGGGCGTGCGCAAGGCCTTCCTGGTCGAAGGCTCCGGCGGTCTGGAAGCGCTTGCCCCCGGCGTCGCCGTGGTGGCGGACAGCTGGTGGCGGGCCCTCAAGGCGCGCGAGAAGCTGAACACCCGCTGGAAGGCCTCCGAGGCGAGCCAGATGTCCAGCCGCCGGTTCGAGGAGATGGCGACGGGTTCCGCGCGCTTCGCGGTCGACAAGGTCGTCCGTCATGACGGAGACGTCGACGCCGCCCTGAAGTCGGCCACACGGACGATCGAGGCCGAATACGCCTATCCCTACATCTCCCATGCGAACCTGGAGCCCCAAAACTGCACCGCCCGTTTCCAGAACGGAAGGATGGAGATCTGGGCGCCCACCCAGAATCCGGAGCCCGGGCGCCAGCTGGTCGCCAAGACCCTGGGCCTGAAACCTGAAGACATCACCGTCCACATCATCCGCGCCGGAGGCGGTTTCGGACGTCGGTTGTCCAACGAGTACATGGTCGAGGCGGCCTGGATCGCCCGCGAGGCCGGGGCGCCGGTCAAGCTGCTCTGGACCCGCGAAGACGACATGCGTCACGGCTTCTACCGTCCTGCAGGCTGGCATCGCTTCAAGGGCGGCCTCGACGCGCAGGGGCGCATTGTCGCCTGGGAGGACCATTTCATCACCCCCGGATCCGTGGATGGTCAGCCCGGCCGGTCGGCAGGCATGGCGGCGACGGAGTTCCCCGCCCGGTTCACGCCCAACTTCCGGTACAACCTCTCCGTCCTGCCCATTTCGGTTCCGACGGGACCGCTCAGGGCGCCCGGCTCCAACGCCATCTCCTTTGCGGTGCAGGGCTTCATCGACGAACTGGCTCACGCCGCAGGCGCCGACCCGGTGGACTTCCGCCTGAAGCTTCTGGGCGACTTCGGTCTGGTCGGGACCCCCGGACGCGATGGCTACGACGCGGCGCGAATGCGCGGCGTCCTGAAGAAGGTGGCCGAGGTCTCCGGCTGGGGGCGGACCAAGATGGCGCCGCGCCAGGGGCAGGGCGTCGCCTTCCACTTCAGCCACATGGGGTACTTCGCCCAGGTGGCGCAGGTGCGCGTGGCCGACGATGGCCAGGTCAAGGTCGAGAAGGTGTGGGTGGCGGGCGATGTCGGGCGCCAGATCGTCAATCCCTCCGGAGCGATCCAGCAGGTCCAGGGTTCTGTCCTGGATGGCCTGTCCGGCGCCCTCAGCCAGGAGATCACCCTCGAGAACGGCGCGGTCGTCCAGGGCAACTTCGACAGCTATCGCCTGATGCGCATCAACGAGGCCCCGCCGGTGGACGTGCACTTCGTCCTCTCGGACAACCCGCCGACAGGGCTGGGTGAGCCGGCTCTCCCGCCCGCTCCGCCGGCCCTCTGCAACGCCATCTTCGCGGCGACCGGCAAGAGGGTGCGCCGCCTGCCTGTGGACCCGGCCCTGCTCGCTGCGGGCTGACGGCCCGCTCAGCGCGGGATGTAGGTCCGCAGGACGTCCTCGATGATGCGCTCGAGCTGCTCCAGCGTATTGCAGGTCTTGGCCACGTGGCAGAACCGCTCATAGCGGTTCATGACGCTGTCGCCCTGGCTCCAGTAGCTTTCGGGCTCCGGGTTCAGCCAGATCACCGCCCGGGACCGCTGCTGGATGGTGGCCAGGATGTCGAGGCGGGGGTTGGCGTAGTTCGTCCGGGCGTCGCCCAGGATGATCACCGTGGTGTGCCGGTCGATCCGGTCCAGGTGTTTCTCGGCGAAATCCTCCAGGGCGCGTCCATAATCGGTCTGCTGGAAGCCGATCTGCTTGAGCACCTCGAAGATGGCGGTCTCCACGGGGTGGTCGTCGAGCACCTGGTTCACGCTGATCAGCCGCCCCGAGAAGGCGAAGGCGTCCAGGCGGTCGACCACCTCGTTGAGGGAGTAGAGGAAGGTCAGCAGGAACTGGGCGGCGGCGGCCACCGACTTGGAGACGTCGCAGATGGCGACGATGGACGGCTTGTCGACCTTCTTGGTCTTGAAGACGATGTCGAAGGGCATGCCGCCATAGCCCATGGACTTGCGCAGGGTGCGCCGGACGTCCAGGTGGCCGGTCCAGGCGACGTTCCGGCGGCGGGAGTAGCGGTCGGCCAGGCGCTTGGCCATGCGCTTGACCAGGGCCTGCATCATGGCCAGGTCGACAGGGTCGATGCCGCCCTCGGCGTTCAGCGCCTTGCGGGCCAGCATCTCCTCGCGGAGCATCTTGCCGCTGCCGGCGGCGTAGAGCTCGTGCTGGCGCTCCACATAGGCCGCGGCCTGGGCCGCCAGG
>CANGRP010000221.1 GCA_947456005.1 Caulobacteraceae bacterium | reverse complement strand
TCTTCCAGGTCGCAGACCAGGGCCTTGAGGCCGACTACAAATCCGCCATTACCGAGCTGCAGGACGCCCTGGCCGCTCCCGGCAAGTAAACCGAAACAGGGTTCGATCTCCGGAGAGGGGGGTGCGGTCGCCGCACCCCCCTTTTTCGTGCTTGCGTCTGGGCTGCGCTGCGATGCAGCAAAACGCTTGGCGGCGCCGCAACACGCCTCTAGGGTGCGCCCCCTAACGCGGCCGGAGAGCCGCCTTCGCGGGGTTACGGTCATGGCGGGTATCAGGACGGTCGGCGTCATCGGCGCGGGTCAGATGGGGTCGGGCATCGCCCATGTGGTGGCCCTGGGCGGCTACGAGGTCCTGCTGCACGACGTCAGCCCCGACCGCATCACCGCCAGCCGCGAGCTGATCGGCCGCAACATGACCCGCCAGGTCTCCCGCGAGATCATCACCCCCCAGGAAATGGAATCCGCCCAGGCGCGGATCCACGCCTCGCCCGAACTCCAGGTCGTGGGCGCAGCGGACCTGGTCATCGAGGCCGCCACCGAGAGCGAGGAGGTCAAGAAGTCGATCTTCCGCGCCCTCGCGCCCCACCTCGGTCCCGACACCCTGCTGGCCTCCAACACCTCGTCCATCTCCATCACCCGGCTGGCGGCGGCGACCGACCGCCCGGAGCGGTTCATCGGCCTGCACTTCATGAACCCCGTGCCGCTGATGAAGCTGGTGGAGATCATCCGCGGCATCGCCACCGATGCGCCGACCTACGAGACCGCCGTCAACTTCGCCCGGTCCCTGGGCAAGACCACCGCCAACGCCGAGGACTTCCCGGCCTTCATCGTCAACCGCGTCCTGGTGCCGATGATCAACGAGGCCATCTACACCCTCTACGAGGGGGTCGGGACGGTGGAGGCCATCGACACGGCCATGAAGCTGGGCGCCAACCACCCCATGGGGCCCCTGGAACTGGGCGACTTCATCGGCCTGGACACCGTCCTGTCCATCATGAACGTCCTCTACGAGGGCCTGGCGGACTCCAAGTACCGGCCCTGTCCCCTCCTGACCAAGTACGTCGAGGCCGGCTGGCTGGGCCGCAAGGCCGGGCGCGGCTTCTACGACTATCGCGGCGAGGCGCCCGTCCCGACCCGCTGAGCGAGGCCGTCCGGCCCGGACAACCTCGGGGAGATCCTGGCGAAGTCCCTGACAGAGCGTGATTTTCCTGTTCGACACTCCGTCATGGTTAACGGATACTGCGGAGTGATTCGGGGACGGGCGGGAACATGCGACGCCTCATTCTGCCGCTGTTGACCGCAAGCTATTTCAGCCTGTCGCTGATCTTTGCGGTCCTGATCTGGCGCAACGGCGGGGGCTGGGGCGCCGGCGTGGCCGGGCTTGCCGGCGGCCTGGGCCTCTGCTTCACCTTCCATGGACTGATCACCGGCGTCCTCGGCCAGGCCTCCCTGCGCAAGGAGATCGAGACCCTCCGCCACGCCCATCGCCTCCTGGTCGGCCAGATCGAGCAGATCGACGCCCGGGTGGCCGAGGTCCTTGAGACCGTCGCCTTCGACGCCCAGCGCCGCTCGGAGGAGCTCTCCACCGAGGTCCAGCTCCTGGAGGACCTGGTCACCCGAATGAGCGAGCGTCTCGACGAACGTCTGGCGGACGGCCCGGGCGGACGGCCAGGCGAAGCCGCCCGGCCCGGCTGGCGCGAGCGGCTCCAGACCGTCCGCGAGGCCCTGGTCAGCGGCCGGGTCGACCTCTACCTCCAGCCCGTCGTCAACCTGCCCCAGAGGCGGACCCTCTTCTACGAAAGCTATACCCGCCTGCGCGACGAGAGCGGCCGGGTGCTCATGCCGGCGGAGTTCCTGACTGTCGCCGAGCCCGAGGGCCTGGTGGCGGCGGTGGACAACCTGCTGCTCTTCCGCTGCGTCCAGATCGTCCGCCGACTGGCCCAGACCGACAAGAAGGTCGGCATCTTCTGCAACATCTCGGTCAGCTCCCTGTCCGACGAGGGTTTCTTCCCGCAGTTCCTGGAACTGATGGCGGAGAACCGCGACCTCGCCGGATCGGTCATCTTCGAGATCGGCCAGTCCGCCTACGACAACCGGACCTCCAACGCCGTGCGAAACATGGGCCGGCTGGCCGAGCTGGGGTTCCGCTTCAGCCTCGACAAGGTGCGCCGGCTGGACATGGATTTTCAGGAACTGGCCCGCAGCGACGTGCGCTTCCTGAAGATCGGCGCCCAGTCCCTGCAGGACGAGATCGTCGAGAGCGGCGAGGGCCCGGTCTTCCGCGCCCTGCCCGACCTGGCCGCCCAGGACTTCGCCACCCTCGCCCGCCGCTACGGCGTGGACATCATCGCCGAGAAGATCGAGGACGAGCGTCAGACCGTCGAGGTCCTCGAGCTCGACATCGCCTACGGCCAGGGCCACCTGTTCGGCGAACCGCGCGCCATCCGCGGCGCCATCCTGGCCGAGACCGATCCGCCCGCTGACTACCTCCAGGCGCCCCTGCGGCGCAGGGCCGGCGACAGGGGCTGAAGCTCCTGACCGGTTGACCGCCGGCGCCGGGGCAGCTACCGCCCCCGTCATGAGCCTTCCCGAGCCGATCCAGGGCCTGGACGAGATCGCCGACCGCTACGACGTGGTCTTGTCGGACGTCTGGGGCGTCATCCACAACGGCCGGGAGAGCTTCGCTCCCGCCTGCCGCGCCCTGGCCGCATTCGCCGAAAGCCGCGGCCCGGTCATCCTGATCTCCAACGCCCCGCGCCCGGCCGCCGACGTGGTCCCCCAGCTGGACGCCCTGGGCGTGCCCCGCGGCGCCTGGAGCACCATGATCACCTCGGGCGACGCCACGCGGACCCTGCTGGCCGAGCGGGCGCCCGGCCCGGTCTGGGCGATCGGGCCCGAGCGCGACGCCCCCCTCTACGCCGGTCTCGACCTGGAGCTCTCCGGCCCCGAGACCGCCGCCCTGATCTGCGTCACCGGGCCCTACGACGACGAGACCGAGACGGCGGAGGACTATCGCGAGCGCTTCGAGGCCATCCTGCCCCGCCGCCTGCCCCTGCTCTGCGCCAACCCCGACATCGTGGTGCAGAGGGGCGACCGGCTGATCCCCTGCGCCGGGGCCCTGGCCCGGCTCTACGCCGATCTGGGCGGCGAGGTGCGCATGGCCGGCAAGCCCCACGCCCCCATCTACGACCTCTGCATCGCCGAGGCCGAGGCCCGGCTGGGCCGGCCGGTGGACCGCCGCCGCATCCTCTGCATCGGCGACGGCATCCCCACCGACATCCTCGGCGCCAACGCCCAGGACCTCGACGTCCTCTTCGTGGCCGGCGGCATCCACGGCGCTGATCTCCTGGGGCCGCAGGGCCTGGACCTGGACGCCGCCCGCGACCTCCTGGCCCAGGCCGGAGGCGGCGCGCGCTGGGCCAGCGCGGGGCTGGACTGGACGGCGCCCCTTCGCACCGACGACGGCGCTCGCTAGTTTGCCGGAGCCTGGAGGGAACCGCATGCAGGGACGCTTTTTCGAGGACCTCGCCGTCGGCGACAGCGCCGGCATGACCCGCATCGTCACCGCCGCGGTGATCGAGGCCTTCGCCGACGTCTCCACCGACTCCAACCCCGTTCACCTGGACGCGGCCTTTGCCGAGGGCACGATCTTCAAGGGCCGCATCGCCCACGGCATGCTGTCGGGCGCCTACATCTCGGCGGTGATCGGCATGCAGCTTCCGGGGCCAGGAACCATCTACCTGTCGCAGTCCCTTCGCTTCCGCCGGCCGGTGCGCCTGGGCGACGCCGTGGATGTCCGGGTCACCGTCGAGGCCCTGGATCCCCGCCGCGGCGAGGTGACCCTCTCCACGGTCTGCGAGGTGGGCGGCAAGCGGGTGGTCGAGGGCGAGGCCGTGGTCCTGGCCCCCCGGCGCGAGGCGGCGGGCTGACCATGCGCATCGTCCGGGGATGGCAGGGACTGTCGCAGGACGACCGGGGCGCCAGCATCGCCCTGGGCAATTTCGACGGCGTCCACCGCGGGCACCAGGCGGTGATCGGCCTGGCCGCCACCGCCGCCCGGGACCAGGGCCTTCCCCTGGGCGTGGTGAGCTTTGATCCGCACCCCCGCCGCATCTTCCAGCCCGACGCCCCGGCCTTCCGCCTCATGAAGCCCGACCAGCTGGCCCGGGCCCTCGAGGCCCTGGGCGTGGACCGGCTCTACCTCCTGCCCTTCGACGAGGTCATGCGCGAGCTGTCCGACCAGGCCTTCGCCGTGCAGGTCCTGCACCAGGGCCTGGGCGTCCGCCACGTGGCGGTCGGCTTTGACATCTCCCTCGGCAAGGGCCGCTCCGGCAGTCCGGCGACCATGCAGGCCTCTGGCGGCGCCCTGGGCTTCGGCGTCTCGGTGGCCGAGGCGATCGGCGACGGCGACAGCGAGGGCAAGTTC
>CANGRP010000220.1 GCA_947456005.1 Caulobacteraceae bacterium | reverse complement strand
TTCGAGGACCTGCGCGCCGCCATCGGCCGCCTGCGCCTGAACGACGCCAGCTTCACCTACGAGATGGAGACCTCGGCGGCCCTGGGCTTCGGCTTCCGCTGCGGCTTCCTGGGCCTCCTGCACCTGGAGATCATCCAGGAGCGCCTGTCACGCGAGTTCGACCTCGACCTGATCGCCACCGCCCCCAGCGTGGTCTACCGGATCACCCTGACCAACGGCGAGGTGCTGGAGCTCCACAACCCCGCCGACATGCCCGACCCGGTGAAGATCGACACCATCGCCGAGCCCTGGATCAAGGCCACCATCCTGACGCCCGACGAGTACCTCGGCGCGGTGATCAAGCTCTGCCAGGACCGCCGCGGCGTGCAGCGCGAGCTGTCCTATGTGGGCAGCCGGGCCATGGTGATCTACGACCTGCCCCTGAACGAGGTGGTCTTCGACTTCTACGACCGGCTGAAGAGCGTCTCCAAGGGCTACGCCTCCTTCGACTACCAGGTCGAGGACTACCGGGTGGGCGACCTGGTCAAGATGAGCATCCTGGTCAACGGCGAGCCCGTCGACGCCCTGTCCATGCTGGTCCACCGCGACCGGGCCGAGGCCCGCGGCCGGGGCATGGTGGAGAAGATGAAGGACCTGATCAGCCCGCACATGTTCCAGATCCCGCTGCAGGCGGCGATCGGCGGCCGGATCATCGCCCGCGAGACCATCCGCGCCCTGCGCAAGGACGTCACAGCCAAGTGCTACGGCGGCGACATGAGCCGCAAGCGCAAGCTGCTGGACAAGCAGAAGGCCGGCAAGAAGCGCATGCGCCAGTTCGGCAAGGTCGACATCCCCCAGGAAGCCTTCATCGCCGCCCTGAAGATGGACGCGGATTAGGACGCGGATGGTTCCCAGGCAGGGAGAGCAGGTCAACGGCGGCCCAGAAGACCCCCTCCGTCCCGCTTCGCGGTCCACCTCCCCCTGATGGGGAGGAATTACGGCGCCAATTGCTCCCCCAAGGGGGAGCTCCGACCGAAGGTCGGTGAGGGGGTCAACGGCGGTTGGGTCGGATGTTTACGGCGTGAAGCGCACGTCCTGCGCCCGTTCAGCGGCGGCCGCGGCCCGTTCGGCACCCGCGCCAATCTCCAGCAGGGCGAGGCCGTCGACGGCGGCCAGGATGAGGCCGGCGATGGCGTGGCGCCGTTCCGCGTCCTCGATGTCCAGCCGGGTCTCGATCCAGGAAAGGAAACCGGCAGTGACCTGTCCGGCGATGCCGGCATAGGGCGCCTCGCCCCGGGCGGCCGCGGCGATGACCTCCATCCACAGGGCCATGAAGGGCCGCACCTCGAGTTCGGTGGCGATCCGCGCCGCCTCAGCCAGCAGGCGCTCGGGGGGCAGGCGCTGCCCGGCCGGCAGGGCCGCCTCCAGCCGTCCGCCCAGCTGGGCCGCCACATGCACCATGGCCTCGCCCAAGGCCTCGGCCTTGTCCCGGAAATAGTAGAGCAGCATGCGGTCGGAGACCTGCGCCGCCGCCGCCAGCTGGCGGACGCTGGTGCGCGACAGGCCGCTGGCCAGCAGGTGCCCCGCCAGCCGCTCCGTCACCACCTGCCTCTGCACCGCGCGGACCGCCATGATTTCTCCTTGTAGCACCCGCTACAACATGCCACGAATGTAGCGACCGCTACATTCCGGAGTTCGGGCTATGACCCTCTTCCGCATCTTCCTCGTCGCCACCCTGGGCGTCATCACCGTCTATACGGGGGTGGTGGTTGCAAATCACGGGCTGAACCTCTTCCCGGCCTTCTTCGGCGGCATGCCCTTCCTCTGCATCTATCTTCTCTACCTCCTCTCCCGGACGGGCGGCGACATGCGCCGCGTCCTCCTGGGCGACGCCCGCGCCTGACCCACCTGAACCGGAGACCGCCCATGAGCGCCCCCAATGATCCCGCCGCCGTCGTCGACGCCTTCCTGGCCGCCATGGAGGCCAAGGACTACGCCGCCGCCACACCCTTCGTGGCCGCCGACTGCCGCTATGAGAACATGAATGCGCCGGGCACGGTGCACGTCGGTCCGCCCGGGGTGGTGGGCTTCCTGGAGCCCTTCTTCGCCCCGATCTCGAAGAACGAGTTCCACGTCCTGCGCCGCGCCGTCGCCGGCGACGTCGTCTTCATCGAGCGGCTGGACCGCCACCTGTTCGGGGCGAAGTGGGTGGAGCTGCCGGTCACCGGGGTCTTCGAGGTCAAGGACGGCAAGATCGTCTTCTACCGCGACTATTTCGACGCCCAGGTGCTGACCGCTCAGCTGGCCTGAGGGCGCCGTCGCAGGGCGGAGGGCTCTGGCTTTTCGCCCCACCTGCGCGCATATGGGGAGAATGAACCAGAGCCCCGCCTTCTTCACCGCCTTCGCCCGCGGCCTCCGCGGCCACTGCCCGCACTGCGGGGAGGGGCGGCTGTTCCGCAGCTATCTGAAGGTCGAGCCGACCTGCCCGGCTTGCGGCGTCGACCTGGCGCGGTATCCGGCCGACGACGGCCCGGCCTACTTCACCATCCTGATCGTCGGCCACCTGGTCATCGTGCCCATCCTGTTCATTCCCTGGGTCTGGCAGGGGCCGACCCTGGTCACCGTGCCGGTGACCCTGGGCTTCCTGGCCTTCGTGACCCTGGGCTTGCTACCCATCGTCAAGGGCGCCTTCATCGGGCACATGGCCTATCTGCGCCTGACGTCCGACCAGGCCGAGCAGCACACCGCCGACCAGGCCTGACGGCGGCGTCCGGGGCGAGGGGACTGAGGCGGCATGAACGACGAAACACCTGCCGAGCCCGACGGGCAAGGCGCGGTCGCACACGATGCGGTCGCAGCGGCTCTGCGCTGCGCCGAGGCGTTCACCGAGCGGTTCAACGCGCGGGACGCCGCCGGCATGGACGCTCTGCTCCACTTCCCCCACGCGATCCTGACCGGCGAGCGCCTGACAGTCTGGGACGGGCCGGGGCGGCTCGCGCCGGACTACTTCGACAAGCTCGCGGCGGAGGGTTGGCGGCGCTCCACCTACCTCTCCCGCGAGCCGGTGCTGGCCAGCCGCCGCAAGGTGCACCTGGCGATCGCCTACACCCGGGACGGCGCAGACGGCGCTCCGCTCAGCCGCCACCAGGGGATCTGGGTCATCACGTTCGAGGACGGGCGCCGGGGCGTGCGCGTGCGCTGCTAGTCGAGGAGAGGCGTCGTTCGACGCCCAGGGAGGACCTGAACCATCGAGACCGATGCGAGGGCGGCGGCGCGGCCGGCGGCGAATGTCCGCTACCTGCTGATATGCGCCGCAACCTTCCTGACCTTCTTGTCCGTGTCGGCCACGGTCTACCTGCCGGTCCTGCTGGTGGAGCATCGATTCACAGCCGCCCCACTGGACGACCTTTTCCGTCGCGGGCAGGGCGAGGGCGGCGGCCTCGAAGGCCTCCGGGCTCACGCCTTCACGCCCACCCCGATGGGGCAGGCCACGCCCGTTCCGCCGACGCCGCAATAGCCGTCGGGCACCTTGGCCAGGTATTGCTGGTGGTAGTGCTCGGCGTAGTAGAAGGCCGGGGCCGGGGCGATCTCGGTGGTGATGGCGCCGAAGCCCCGCCCCGACAGGGCGCCCTGGTAGGCGGCCAGGGAGGCGCGCGCCGCGGCCTCCTGTTCGGCGTCGAAGGCGTAGATCCCCGACCGGTACTGGCTGCCGATGTCATTGCCCTGACGCATGCCCTGGGTGGGGTCGTGTCCTTCCCAGAAGACCTTGAGCAGGCCCTCGTAGGAGATGACCTTCGGGTCGAAGTGCACGAGCACGGCCTCGGTGTGGCCGGTGCGCCCGCTGCAGACCTCCTCGTAGGTCGGGTTGGGGGTGAAGCCGTTGACATAGCCCACCGCCGTGGCGACCACGCCGGGCGTCTGCCAGAACTTGCGCTCCACGCCCCAGAAGCAGCCCATGGCGAACAGGGCGACGGAGAGGCCCTCGCCGAAGGGCCCCTTCAGCGGCTGGCCGGTGACGAAGTTGACCGCCGCCGTCGGCAGGGGATCGGGCCGGCCGGGCAGGGCGGTCGCGGCGGTGGGCATGTCGGGCGACTTGCGGAAGAAGACCATGGCGGGGCTCCTGAGGGGCGGGGGTGCCGATACGCGCCAAGATAGGCCTGCCCGCCGACGATTGCACCTGCCGCCTTGCCCGTCGCCCCGCGCCGGTATATCTGCACCCGTCCACGCCGGAGGCCCGCCTCCGGCCCGTGGGGTGAGGTGGCCGAGTGGTTGAAGGCGCACGCCTGGAACGCGTGTATAGGGGAAACTCTATCGAGGGTTCGAATCCCTCTCTCACCGCCATCGCCCCTCGCCACAAATCTCTCCGTGGGCCGGGCGGGGCCAGAAAATCCCGTTGTATTACAGGGTTTCGCCGAACCGGCTCCGCACTGCGCTTGCCAGGAAACGGCCGACTTTCT
>CANGRP010000219.1 GCA_947456005.1 Caulobacteraceae bacterium | reverse complement strand
CGGCGCTGCGGGTGGTCTCCAACCGTTGATGGGGGAGGTCCGGCGGGGCGCACCGGACGCCGTGTCATGATCCTCGTGACCGGCTCAGCCGGCTTCATTGGCTTCCATGTCGCCCAGGCCCTCCTTGACCGCGGGGAGAGCGTCGTCGGTGTCGACTGCATCAGCCCCTACTATGATCCCACCCTGAAGCTGGCGCGCCTCGCGCGCCTGGAAGCCCGGTCCGGATACCGGCATCACCGGATCGACCTGACCGACCGGGACGCTGCAGCCGAGGTCTTCAAGTCGGTCCGCCCCACAGGCGTCGTTCACCTGGCCGCTCAGCCCGGCGTGCGCTACTCCCTCGAGCATCCGGAGGCCTACGTCGACTCCAACCTTGTGGGATTCCTGAGCGTCCTCGAAGGCTGCCGGGCGACGTCACCCGCCCACCTCGTGTTCGCCTCCACCAGCTCGGCCTACGGCGCCAACGCCACCCTGCCCTTCTCCCCCCACCAGCCGGCAAACCACCCCCTGACCCTCTATGCGGCGACCAAGCTGGCCAATGAGTCCATGGCCCACGCCTATGCCCATCTGTTCGGCCTACCCTGCACGGGGCTGAGGTTCTTTACCGTGTATGGTCCCTGGACCCGCCCGGATATGGCCCTTTACCGGTTCGCGGACGCCATCGTCGCCGGGCGGGCCGTCGACGTGTTCGGCCAGGGCCGGATGCAGCGCGACTTCACCTATGTGGATGACATCGTCAGCGGCGTCATCGCCGCACTGGACAGCCCCGCCGCCGCCAACCCGGCCTGGCGCGCCGAGACTCCCGATCCCGCGACGAGCGGCGTGGCGCCGTGGCGGATACTCAACATCGGCGCGGGGACGCGGGTCGAGCTGATGACCTATATCCAGCTGCTGGCCGAGGCCCTCGGCCGGCCTGCGAAGCTGAATCTCCTGCCCATGCAGCCGGGCGACATTGTCCGCACGGAGGCGGACATCACCGACACCACCGCCGCCCTTGGATATGCGCCGACTACGCCTGTGGAGGTTGGGGTGCGGCGGTTCGCCGACTGGTACTGCGAGTACCACGGCGTCGCCCGGGACTGAGCCCGGACGTCGACCCGGCGCCTACTCGGCCACCATCTCGGCGGCGCGGGTCGCCTGGAGCCGGCCCTCAAGCGCCTTGTGCTGGCGCCATAGTTCCTGCGGCAGTCGCTCTCCGAAGGCCTCATAGGCAGGCGGAATCAGAGCCGCCTCTTCCGCCCAGACCGATGGATCAACGGTCAGGAGCAGGTCGAGGTCCGCCTCTGACAGGCTGAGGCCCGACAGGTCCAGGGCCCCAGCCGTCGGCACCCGGCCGATGGGGGTGTCCTGGGCCGGGGCGCGGCCCGAAAGGCGCTCGAAGATCCACTTCAACACCCGGGAATTGTCGCCAAAGCCCGGCCAGACATAGCGGCCAGTGGAATCCTTGCGGAACCAGTTCACGAAATAGATGCGGGGCAGCTTGGCGGCGTCGCTCTTCTCGCCAATCGACAGCCAGTGCCGGAAATAGTCGCCCATGTTGTAGCCGCAGAAGGGCAGCATGGCGAAGGGATCGCGGCGCAGCTCGCCGATGCGGTTCTCCGCCGCCGCCGTACCCTCGGAGGCGACATTGGAGGCGAGGAAGACTCCGTGCGCCCAGTCGAAGGCCTCCGTGACCAGTGGCACCGCGCTGGCCCGGCGACCGCCGAACAGGATGGCGGAGATCGGCACGCCCTTGGGGTCTTCCCACTCGGGCGCGATCACCGGGCACTGGCTGGCCGGGACAGTGAAGCGGGCGTTCGGGTGGGCGGCGGGCTCACCGGAGCCCGGCGTCCAGGGACGGCCCTTCCAGTCGGTCAGGTTGGCCGGGGGCGTCTTGGTCAGGCCCTCCCACCAGACGTCCCCGTCATCGGTCAGGGCGACATTGGTGAAGACGCAGTTGGCGTACAGGGACGCCACGGCGTTGCGGTTGGTCTCGTTGCCCGTGCCGGGCGCGACCCCGAAGAAGCCGGCCTCGGGATTGATGGCGTAGAGCCGCCCATCATCACCGAACCGCATCCAGCAGATGTCGTCGCCGACGGTTTCAGCCTTCCAGCCCGCCAGGGTCGGCTGGAGCATGGCCATGTTCGTCTTGCCGCAGGCGCTGGGGAAGGCGGCGGCGATATAGCGGACCTCGTTCTGCGGCGAGGTCAGCTTGAGGATGAGCATGTGCTCGGCCAGCCAGCCCTCGTCCCGGGCCATGACCGAGGCGATGCGCAGGGCGAAGCACTTCTTGCCCAGCAGGGCGTTTCCGCCATAGCCCGAACCGTAGGACCAGATCTCGCGGGTCTCGGGATAGTGGACGATGTACTTCTCGGGATTACAGGGCCAGGACACGTCCGCCTGCCCCGCCGCCAGGGGTGCGCCCACGGTATGGACAGCGGGCACGAAGGCCCCATCCTCGCCGAGCTGTTCCAGGGCCGCCTTGCCCATGCGCGTCATCACCCGCATGGAGATGGCCACATAGGCGCTGTCGGTGATCTCGACGCCCAGCTGGCTGATCCTGGAGCCAATCGGGCCCATGCTGAACGGGCAGACGTACATCGTCCGTCCGGCCATGCACCCGTCGAAGAGCCCGGCCATCAAGGCCCGCATCTCCGAAGGATCAGACCAGTTGTTGGTCGGACCGGCGTCGATCTGCTTCTCGGAACAGATGAAGGTGCGGCTCTCGACCCGCGCGACGTCGCCCGGGTCGGAGGCGGCGTAGAAGGAGTTCGGCCGCTTGGCGGGATTGAGACGCTTCAGCGTACCCTTGGCCTCGAGCTCGCGGGTCAGCGCGTCCCATTCAGCATCCGATCCGTCGCACCAGTGAACCCTGTCCGGCCGCGTCAGGGCCGCGATCTGCTCGACCCAGGCGATCAACCTGGCGTGACGGGTGGGTGCGGGGTGAATGCCGGGGATCGCAGTCATCAGTTCAACTTCTCCGAGCCGTGGCGGCGGTTGGGGGAGTCGGTCGGGGACGGGGGACTCGCGTCCTCGTAATCAACCTTCCGTGAAAAGGCGAGCGCAGGAACCGGCCTGCCGTCCAAAAAACGTCACTTATGAAGAAAGGGCTGGGGATTGTTCCTCAAGCTGCCGAATGGCTCCGACGATATGGTAGAGCGAAGACGCTGGCGCACCCCCCTGAGCAAATCCTCCGGTCGGGCCCTGGCGATCGCGCCACAGCCCCCTGACCGGCGTTTCGAGATAGCGCCTCAGCCCCGTTGCAGCCTGCAGGGCGTCCTCCGTCTCCCCGAGAGCCAGGGAGGACTTCAGGAACTCCGTCTGCGGCCACAGCCGCGCCCAGCCATCCCGGACCGTCAGGTCTTCCCAAAGGGCGTTGACCGCGCAGGCCCGGCGGGGGTCCACACCCTGCCGGCCAGCCTCGTGCAGGGCCCGGGCCGCCAACTGCCCGTCCGCCCGTCCCCGGGCCCGGCCCCAGCGGTTCAGCAGCCAGGCCCACTCGAACTGGTGCCCCGGCTCGACAAGGCGTCCGTCATCCCCACCGGCCCGTCGCCAGTCGGCGTCGAAGAATTCCGACAAGACCCCGCGGTGATCGATGAAGGCGCCGAGGGCCAGACCAGCGATCTCGTCGGACAGGGTCCGCCAGTCCGCCTGCCCGGCCTCCTCCCAGGCCAGCGAGGCCTCGAGCAGGTGCATATGGGCGTTAGCCTGGAAGGGCTGGTCACCCGCCTCCCGGAAGCCGCCGGCGGGGTGCCTCAGGGCCTCCAGGCCCTCCCGCATCCGGTGCGACAGGGCCAGCGCCTCCCCGGCCCCTTCTCCCGCCTGGGCCAGACTCGCCAGGCCCAGCAGGGCGAAGGCCTGATCATAGACAAAGGGGGTGTCGTCCAGGGCGCCTCCGTCCAGTCCCACCAGGCTCCGGATCAAGCCATCCGGCCGCAGGAAACTCCCGGTCAGGGCGGCGAGCCCGTGCCGGGCCGCCTCCCGCCAGGGTCCATTCCAGCCCATCATCCCCGCCTGGGCGAAGCTGAAGATCATCCGTCCCTGCATCCGCCCGCGTCGGGGCGCCGGCTGGGGCGCGCCGTCCTGCCCGATGGCCTCGACAAAGCCCCCCCGCTCCCGGTCGGCGCCGAGTGTCCACCAGACCGGAAGGGCGGCGGTGCGCAGCCAAGGCCCGAACCAGCCGGAGGCCTCGGCTAAGCTGGAAAAGCCGGCGGGCCCCCGGGCCTGCAGCCGCTCGACACCCCGCTTGACCGCCTGGCTGTCGGCCAGGGGCGCCACCAGGACCCGGGCGCCGTCGGCCACCACGGCCACGCCCGACAGACCCACGACAACCACTTCGGCGTCTCCGTCTGCGCGGATGTAGGAGTCCGTCACACCCTCGGCCTCGACCCGACCCTCCAGCCGGTTCTCCGCCCCGTCCCGTTCCGAAAGCGCATGGACCACGTCCCAGGCGCCGACGTCCGACCAGGGGAAATCT